>NZ_JAQFUL010000004.1:0-120233 GCF_027716265.1 Bacillus cereus group sp. Bc031 | reverse complement strand
TTCAGCACCGTTTCTTCACTCCATCTTTGATGTTTGTTTCGAAACGATTATCTGTTATTTTTGGGGAATTTAAAACCGTTGTTATTGGGTATTTTACAATCGTTGATTACAGATAAATATGTTTCTAATAATGCGGCAACTAATAAAAGTAGTAAATCTATAATTAATAGCACTAAAAGATTTTTTCCTAATATGATAAATGAATTCTTATTAAGTTCTTTCTTTCTAATTATGTTAACAATGCATACTGCTACAAATAAACCTATTGCTGCAGTGAAGAACATATTTATGATTTCAATTATTCCATGACCTGCAAAATAAGAATATGCTGTTTTTAAGGAAGTTTTTTCTACCAAACTATGAAAAGCAAATCCTAAAGAAAAAAACTGTTGGAACAGAAAAATTAAAGAAAAAAATCCGAAACTAATAATGGAAAATATGATTGTAGTAAAATGGATTTCAAAGTTAGTACTAAAAATAGTAATGAAAGAAGGCTGTAAATTGGGACTAAACTGTTCATTAGGAAGTAGTAAAAAACCCAAAAAGAAAAATGAGCTTCCTATAACTGAACAAGCAATAAAACAAATACTAAATAATTTAGGTTTCACAATTATCACTCTCCAGAACTACTTTATCGAGTTGCTCATCTCTTTTTAAAATTATTTTTTTATCTGAAAAATTCGCTACATCAGTATCTGTTGAATGAGTTGCATAAATTAAAATTGCTTTATGTTGAATTATATAATCCTTCAGATAATCTAGAGTAACTTTCCTCGACCTAATGTCAAAATTAACAAAAGGTTCATCAAGGAGAATTAAATTAGGCGAAGTTAGAAGAGCTAGTATTAATGATAGTTTTTGTCTAGTTCCTAATGATAATTCACGTGTATAAGTATTTTGATATTTATCGAGTCCAATCTCTTGAATGAGATGTTCTAAAGATGAATCTAATCTTTCTCTATTTAGGAAAGATAGTACCATATCTATTGTTTCAGAGGGTGTTAAATAATCGTATAAGAAAGGTGTATTACCAATTAATGAGACACCTGCAATATACTCTTTAAAATTTTCCTTTACTGAAAATTTATTTAGTATGAGTTCCCCATCAAATTTCGTCATTCCACCAATTATATTCAATAACGTTGATTTACCTATACCATTTTTACCCACTAATTCTACAATACTCATATTGTCTACTTTCAAGTTTATTCCATCAAAAATGTAAGTTGATTCACCATATTTTTTTTATGTTTATCAATTCAAGCATGTCTTACCTCTCTTTTGTAAGGAAATTATATAACAATAAATAACTAGAATATACAATGAAGAAAACCATTATAGGATATATATTTCCTAATCTCATTGAATAAACAGCTACAACACTGCAGGTAATAAAAGGCAAGCCTAAAATTAAAAGATCTTCAATAGGATTAAAGAAATACAAAAAGAAACTGTTTTTTATATCTTCTATTGATAATTTTTTAAAGCGATAGACTCTTTTTGTAATGATTTTTATTGAGTAGAAGTAGATAATTGTTGAACATACAATAATGATAGCTGTAAATAATGACAATCCGTAAAGAATGATTACACCAAGATAATAACCAATCAGGATTGCTATGAGCTTTCTTGAAAGAAACTTAGAAAGTAAATTATTATAATAATTTTTTTGATCAAACTTCTTTATATAATAAAAATCACTTAAATTAGATCCCTGTAACATTTTTGAGCTATTTATGATTCCTTGGGATATAAAACTTATAATAGCGCTTTCAGAAGCTAAATAAACAGAAATAATAATGAATTTATTAATATTAAAATAAAAATTTAAAATCCCTATTATACATAGAGAAGCTATTGTAAATATATAAGTATATAGGATATGTAAATAATAAGTTCTATTTTGGCAAGATCTAGATAAAGCAATTTGATACTTATCAAATTGTGAATCATTTCGATCTTTTATTATATGTTCTTTCTTTTTCGTATTATTTGGTCCGTTTATAAATAAAAAGACAATCTGATGATTACTCCATAAGAATTTCAAAATAATAGTAATTAAAACAGTTATTAATACTAAAAACTCATATAAAAATATTGTTGTGTAACTAAAATAGAGTTCCCTCATAAAAATGATAATAAAAGAACAATAAAAAAGAATTTTAAATCCAAATGTTAACAATAGTTTTTTTATGATAAGTAATTTAAAATTATTTTCTTGAGCACTATACATCCACTGAGAAACATTCTCCATCTCTTCTGGGTCATAATCATCATTATTAATATCTGTGATTAACATTGTCACAAAAAAATAAGTAGTAGCAATATAAAAAGGGTTTATAAATGAACGAAAATAATAAATTAGCTCGTAAACAAAAATTGGTGCTAATATCGAAACGAAAGTAATGACTACATTTACGTTATACAAAAAAGTTAGCAATAACTTTTTATCGCCATCAGCAAACTTATTTAGAAAATCCCCCAATAAAAGCTCTATATTGGCAAATGCTTTTCTTTTTTTCATTAATCGTTTGTATTTGAAGTACTTCATCTTCTTCAATTTCCTAATATTTTCACAATATTTTTTATTAGGCTAAAGCTTGCTACCAAACCAGACAGAACCGCTATTACTAATATTATCTTCATTGTAGTTTTAAATTTTTTTTCCATTTAACTCACCTTCCTAAAGTTATTTAAATTACACAAAAGTCATCAGCATTTGAATGATAAAAGTCAAACCATAAGTTATTGAGAATATAATTACACTTATTTTAACTTTTAATCTATTTGAGATAGAATCATTTAAATTTGATAAATATAGATAAACGAAACCAGATAATAACATTTGAGAACCTGGAGACCAGCCTAGCCATTCAAGGTCTTGTAAATTATTCAACCCAACAATCCAAATAACCGTCATATTTAATAATATAGAAGATATATTTGAAAAAATTATTACTGATAAAAAGTTGCTAAAGTTTAATTTTTTATTAGCAATAAAGTTTGTAATAAAAGTAACAAATAGTGTTTCTATTATTACCACAGTAATACCCACAATCACTTGTATCGAAGTTAAAAAGACAATAACAAACTAATTGGTAAATAGAGGTAATTTTTTTGGATTATATCAAATTGTTCAATCACGCCAAAGTTTTTAATTGAAAAAAATGTGTTTGCAAAAATCACCAAAGCCAGAAGGCAAAAAGATAGTAAATTAATTATTCTTTTATTTTTTAATTTGATCATTTTTAATCCCCTTTATAATAAACAAAGTTAACTGACCATCCCCTAAAATTGAACACTACTTCTTATTTTTAATAGTTTATCATTATTTTATTTTGGTGGTACAAATCTAGTAATTTCATTGCCTAATTGTATTAAATCTAAATTCCATTCATTGGTTCATTTTAATTTTATATAAAGGAATATACTTTTCTTAGACATTTCTACTCCGCCGTAATACGATATTTATTACTCTATTTGAAGAATAACGCCCCACTCTTATAAAAAACATTTATTGATTCTTCTTATGACGCAATACCATATCGTTTGTTACTTTCTCTATTATTCATATTTTCCTAATCATCTTGGACTCCTCTCCTAACTAAAAGTTTATTATTTGTTAAGAAAGGAGTCCAAATTTATTAGGGGTGGGGCTAAACAACCCCACCTTAATATCTTTTTAAAGTGCGTTTGCTGCAGCTCTCTTACCCATTCTAGTCATTCCTAAAATTGTAGCACGATATGCCCAAACAGCAGCTGATGCAGAAGCACCAATTCCAGTTAGAGACATTAATAATGAAGCATAAGAAATCCAATCCATATAATCAATAATAGTTGATGCAGTAGCTGCGCTACAACCGATAAGTGATCTAATCATTACTGTTTTCATTTAAATTTCCTCCCTAAATATCCATTTAACCCTTACATCCTTTTAATTATATAAAATAATACAAGAATTAAATATCCCAAATTCTATTTTTTATGTTGTTCCCCGGGTACTAGAAAATAATACCATAAAAAAACATTTTATAAATATGTAAATTTGTATATTTATAAAATTAGTTTTACGAAGTTAAAAAGTTCATATTAAAATATATTTGGTTATTTAATTTACTGAGAAAGCAATTTAATTACGCTAGATCAGTTTGAAAGAAAATAATATAAATTTCCTATTCTAGTTGAATGAAATTTCTTTTCAACCGCATTATTAATACGATAAGTAAGAAATTAGGAATGGTTATCTTATTATGTTATTTTACAAATTTTGTTATAGTATTTAATTACTATACAAATTAAAAATAAATTATTGTAAAGGAGATAAGTTATGTTACAAAATCAAGTCCATACTTCAAATAAGAAGAAAAGGATTATTGTTAGTGTTATTATTTTAATTACTATTGTTGCAGCTATTAACATTTTTGTCATGCAAAGTACGAAGAAAGGCGAGGTTAAGACAGGTACTGTAAGTTTCGAAAAGGTATCAGAACGTAAACTTAATAATACGAAGTTAATTTCCGGACAAGTGAAACCAGGAAATATTGAAGGATTCTACACAGATTCGACTAAAGGAAAAGTGAAGGATATTACGGTAAAAGAAGGACAAGAGGTAGAAAAAGGTACGAAGTTATTCTCTTATGATAATGAGGAAATTAATTTAAAGATGAAACAAGCTGAGCTTGATCAAAAGATGGCAGATATGCAATACAATCAAAGCAAGAAGAAAATAGATTCATTGAAGCAAGAAATTAAGAAGACAAAAGATAGCGGTGCTACTACAGAAATCATAAATCCACTGGAAGAGCAACTAAATGAACTAGAAATGCAGCAAAAGACAACTGAGCTTGAGAAAGAAAAAGGAAAGTTGCAAGCAGAAGAATTAAAAAAGCAACAGAAAGAACTTACGATTTATAGTAATTTTGCTGGTGTTGTTCAAAAGTTAGATAAAGATGCTGCACAAAGCTCATCTCAAGCGGTAGGTGGTCAGGGGAAAGCATTCTTACAAATTGCTTCTAAAGATCCGTTCCAAATTCAAGGGACGTTAACTGAGCTTCAGAAGTCACAAATTCAAAAAGATCAAACATTTACTGTAACGGCGAAAGCAAATAATAAGAAGAAATGGACAGGTAAGATTACAGAGGTAAGTGAGTTTCCAACAAGTGCAGAGATGGCTCAAGCCGGTGGTGTAGGTGAGGCAACTCAAAATATGTCTCAATATACATATAAAGCAAGTCTTGATAGTCAAGATGGTTTATCTCCAGGTTATCACGTTTCTCTACAAGTAAATTTAGGGAATAAGAAGATGGTTGCTGTTCCAACTAAGAGCATTGTAGAAAAGGGCGATGATGCATTTGTTTATGTTGAGGATAAAGGAAAGCTTCGTAAACAAAATGTGAAAAAAGGATCTACTGATGGAGACTGGACAGAGATTGTAGAAGGCGTAACAGTGGGGCAAAAGGTGGTTAAAAATCCTTCCGAAGATGTGTATGACGGAATGGAAGTGAAAGAGAAATGATTACGTTAAATCATATTGCTAAAACGTATTATCAAGGAAAATTGGCAGTGCCGATTTTGCACGGTATTAGTTTAACGATTCAGAGTGGTGAATTTGTTTCGATTATGGGGCCGTCTGGTTCTGGTAAGTCGACGCTTATGAATATTATCGGTTGTTTAGATCGTCCAACAGAAGGCGAATATATGCTGAACGACGTGAATATCCTAACAGCAGATGAGTCAAAACTTGCTTTAATTCGTAATGAATATATTGGTTTTGTGTTTCAGCATTTTAATTTGCTGCCGCGTCTTTCAGCAGTGGAAAATGTTGAGCTTCCGCTCGTATATGGTGGCGTGAAGAAAGCGGAGCGTCGCAAGCGTGCTTTGGAGGCGTTAGGTAAAGTTGGATTGGCAGATCGTGTGCATCATTTACCAAATGAGTTATCAGGTGGACAGAAGCAGCGTGTAGCGATTGCAAGAGCGATTGCAAATAATCCAACGTTCATTATGGCCGATGAACCGACTGGTGCACTTGATACGAAGTCTGGTGAGCAGGTCATGAATATTTTCACGAAGCTTAATGCAGAAGGCACGACGATTGTTATGGTTACGCATGAAGAGGAAGTAGCAGCGTATTCGTCCCGCCGCATTGTACTGCGGGACGGGAAAGTTACAGAAGATAGAAGGTGTGCGGTATGAGTTTACTAGATAGTATAAAAATTGCCCTGTCTTCTATTTTAGCTCATAAACTACGTTCTGCTCTTACGATGCTCGGTATTATTATCGGAGTAGGTTCGATTATTACTGTCGTTGCAATCGGACAGGGCGGGGAATCGATGCTGAAATCTCAATTTGCTGGTTCAGGTAATCAAACTGTTCAAATTCATTATAGTGCAGATATGAATGATCCTTTTGGTATGGAAATGGTAGAAGCACCGAAAATAACTGAAGAAGATATTTTTGAAATAAAAAAATCTCAGAGATCACACATGTTGTGACAACAAACTCAAGCATGGAACCACTTGATATTGAAGATAAAAAAGAAATGGTAAGTATTACTGGATTAGATAGTGAGTACTTTGCAGTAAATAAAGTAAAGTTGTTAAAGGGACGTTCTTTACAAGAATCAGATGTGGACCAAGGTAATAACGTTGTCATGATTAGTAAACAAATGGAAGAAAAGGTATTTAAGGATGCCAATCCAGTAGGTAAAATTATTGAAATAAAGGGACAACCAATGCAAATTATTGGTATCTACAAATCAGATAGTGAGTTTATGGGAATGGGAACATCAGAAATATTAATTCCAATTTCATTATGGCCAATACTATATGGGAAAGATGAAATTCAAAATATTTCTGTTCAAGCCAAAAATGTAAATGATTTAGAGAAAGCAGGTAAAAAAGCTGCCGATGTCTTAAACAGCCGCAAACCAAGTGACGTAACTGGTAAATACGAGGTTCTAAATTTAAAAGAACTTCAAGAAGGCATTTCAAAGATGACAGGGATTATGACAATGATCATCGGTGGTATCGCTGGTATTTCACTAATTGTTGGTGGTATCGGTGTTATGAACATCATGCTCGTATCTGTAACGGAGCGTACACGTGAAATTGGTATACGTAAAGCACTTGGTGCAACGCGCAGCAAAATTTTATTACAGTTCTTAATTGAAGCAGTTATGTTAACGCTTCTTGGTGGGCTGATAGGAATTGGGCTTGGTTATGGTGGTGCATATATTGTTTCCACGTTTGCAAAGTGGCCACCACTTGTTTCATGGGAAGTTGTCATAGGCGGCGTATTGTTCTCAATAACACTCGGCGTTATTTTCGGATTAATTCCAGCGAACAAAGCTGCAAAATTAGATCCAATTGAAGCACTTCGTTATGAATAAATTACTAGTGTAGTAGGAATGTTATTCTCTATTACACATACCCATTGTTTTAGTAGGCATTTCACATCCTCGAGAATAAAGAGGATGTGAAACTCCCCCTTATAACCATTTATATTAATATAAAAATTTATTATAGAGGAAGTGAGTTTAAATAAACAGAAAGTTGGCGAAGAAAAACCGCCTTTACTTAAAATGATTACAGATCCTGGAGTACAATTCGAATGAGAAAAAATTTGAGACATGTTCTTCTTATTAGCACTGCTACAAGTTCTTTTTGGTAGTTGCAGTGCGTAATATTATGTATACATCAACAGCGATTGTTAAGATTAAAAATCATTAGGTCATTATTAAGTTTTTATGATGTTTTTTCGAAATAATACTCCTTATACAACTATTATTATCATTAGTGGTCTTATTAAGGCTATTTTAAGTTTAACTTCATTTGGCAGAACAACTAAATAAACGAGTTTAGGCTCATTATTTACTAAAGGTACATTTGCATATAGAATTAGTAGTACAATTTAAACATCCTATGTATCAAATTTAACTGTTTTTTGTTTAGGGTTATAAATTGGATTAAGTAAATTAAAATTTGCTATTCCAATTCTCATCTTCTTTATATTCAAAACTACGTTTTCATTTGCACTTGTTGTATTAATAACAAAGTTTTTACCGGATACGCCGACATAGATAAGATTATCTTCATGACAGTATACAATTTGTCACATTAGTAACCGATTAATTTGTTTCGAAACGTATAATTTTCTTTTTTGATATGGTGACTCTTTGTTACAATAACAGCATTCTAAGTTCGATTAAAAATTGAGCAGACTTCTTGCATATAATTCTACTTCCCCTCCTTATTAATTACATTTTCAACAAATAATTTTAAATCGTCCCAACGCTCTTTGAATTTATCCAATTCCTTTTCCCCCATTTTTGATAACGCATAGTACTTTCTTTTTGGACCAGTCGTAGATTCCCTTAATACACTCGTAACTAATCCTTCTTTTTGCATACGTAATAATAATGGATATATCGTCCCTTCACTAAAAAGAGTGAAAGCCATAGTTATGTAATTTTTCCTTTAATTCGTAACCGTATATTTCCCCTTCTTGAATAATGGATAAAATACATCCATCTAAAACACCTTTTAACATTTGTGTTGATTTTTTCATTTCATTCCCCTCTCTTCTGTTAACTTTTAATACAAGTGCTTTAAACATAAACATAAAAATAACATACGATAACTTGTAATGCAAGGTATAATGAACGTAACTTTTAAATTTCCATTCATAAAAACAGAACGATTTTTATAGTATTTATTAGATATATGTTTGTTAATAGCAAATACCTTTGTTAACTTATTTTTGTATTAATTTTCTTAAATTTATTATATTAACCTTTCATCAATTGAGATTCCTGCTGGAAAAAACCTAAATATTTCCTCCTAAAAATGCACATGAATCATTGATTATTTTAACTTTTCCATTTTAGGTAATTTATTAATTTTACAAAGGTGGACAATTCCTCTAAGTTGTCTCCTCAAGTAGCTTCTACAAGTATTCTTTTCCCTTAATCGGAGAAATACCATTCCTTCGTTTGTTCTTATATGGCCGCTCTTTATAGAACAGAGTACTTCAGCTGATAAAGAAAAAGACCACTTTAATGTGGTCTTGGTTCTAAATTAACTTAAGCAATTCATGCAGATCATTTATTATTCTTTCTTGCGCCCACCAGAATAATATTATGAGCATCCCTTAAATCTAATTTTTTAAAAATTTCATTAACTCTTGATAACTCTTGTTCTGAAGAATTAAATATTACTTTTATTAATTTCTTATATAACAATCACCGAAAACATTAAACTCCTTTATAAGATCAAAAAAATAATTTAAAGAATTAACTCCATTTGGAATAACCTTTATTCCAAATGGAGTTTTTAAACTAACTGCTAAATTAAATTTTATGATCTCATTTTAATCAAATTTTAATTTCTTTAATGCTTCTGCGAATGCATTATTTAATGGTTCTTCTTCTTTTTTCTGTTGTTTCATATACTTTTGAACGTCGCGTTTATCCGCTTTGTTTCCAGATTCTTTTTTACGTCGCTCTTGGAATGTCGATAACTTCTCGCGATAGCCACATTTACATGCAAAGATTTGACCTGCACCTTCACCACGTAATTCTAGTTTCTTCTTACATTGTGGGCAACGAGCGTTTGTTGTACGAGATACATTTTTACGATGACCGCATTCACGGTCTTGGCATACGAGCATTTTTCCTTTTTTGCCGTTTACTTCTAACATTGGTTTACCGCAGTCCGGGCAAGACTTCGTTGAAATGTTGTCATGTTTATATTTTTTATCACTCGATTTAATTTCAGAAACAATTTCTTTCGTATAGTTCTTCATTTCGGAAATGAATACTTCTTTTTTCAGTTTCCCCTTTGCAATTGCCTCTAGCTTTTGTTCCCACTCACCAGTTAGTGTAGGTGATTTTAACTCTTCTGGTACTAAATCAAGTAATTGACGACCTTTTGAAGTAATGTGAATATCTTTACCACGTTTTTCAATTAAAAATGAATTGAATAGCTTGTCGATAATATCAGCACGCGTTGCTACAGTACCTAATCCACCAGTTGATTTTAACGTATCAGCAAGTTGTTTATTTTGCGTATCCATATATTTCGTAGGATTTTCCATTGCTGAAAGTAAAGTCGCTTCGTTAAAACGTGCAGGTGCTTTCGTTTGGCCTGATGTTTGCATAATTAACTTTACAGTTAATGTATCGCCTTTTTCGATACGAGGTAAAAGCTGCTCTTTTACGTCATCAGTTACATCATCATCCTCAAATCGATTTTCATATACTTCCTTCCAACCAGCATGTAAAATCGTTTTTCCGCGTGCAATGAACGTTTCGTTACCAACTTTGGTACGTAATGTTAGTTGCTCGTATTCGAATGCTGGGAATAAAACAGCTAAGAAACGTTTTACAACTAAATCATAAATTTTGCGTTCTTTATCTGTGAATACTGAAAAGTTAACGTATCCTTCTGTTGGAATAATCGCATGATGATCGCTCACTTTACTATCATCAACAAATGATTTATTAGGTTTGATAGGCTTTTGTAATACTTTATGTGCTAAAGGACGGTATTCTCCAACACCACATGCTTTTAGACGCTCTGGAAGTGTTCCAACGATATCAGATGAAATGTAGCGTGAATCTGTACGAGGATACGTTAGCACTTTATGTTGTTCATATAATTTCTGCATAATGTTTAATGTTTCTTTCGCAGAGTAACCAAACTTTTTATTGGCATCACGTTGCAATTCAGTTAAATCGTAAAGACCAGGAGAGAATGACTTCTTCTGCTTTTTATCAATTTCCACAACAGTGGCATTTTGTTTATCTAGATTTTTTACAATATCATCGATTTTTTCTTTATTAAAACTACGGCTA
Organism: Bacillus cereus group sp. Bc031; assembly: GCF_027716265.1. Lineage (NCBI taxonomy): Bacteria > Bacillati > Bacillota > Bacilli > Caryophanales > Bacillaceae > Bacillus > Bacillus cereus group sp. Bc031. The sequence continues at coordinate 109,381 of NZ_JAQFUL010000004.1, read as the reverse complement.
TTACCATTTGCATCTTGCCAAGTTAGTTTTAACCTATCGTTTGTTTGAGCTTCGATACCGTAGTATGTTTGAGCCTTAAAGTTTTTAATTTCATCCTCACGACCAGCAATAATAGCTACAGTTGGAGTTTGTACACGCCCACAGTTTAATTGAGCATTGAATTTTGTTGTTAATGCACGGGTAGCATTTAAGCCAATATACCAATCTGCTTCAGAGCGGGCAACGGCTGAGGCATATAAATTGTCATAAGCTTTACCTGGTTTTAAATTATTAAAACCATCTTTAATTGCTTTGTCTGTTACAGAAGAAATCCATAAACGCTTAATTGGTTTATTTACTTTTGCTTTTTCAATTATCCAACGTGCGACTAATTCGCCCTCTCTTCCTGCATCGGTAGCCACAATCAGCTCATTAACATCATTTCGAGTAAGTTGATGTTTCACAGCATTAAACTGTTTTCCCGTTTGTTTTATAACAACTAATTTCATACGTTCTGGAAGCATTGGAAGATCTTCAAGAGTCCATGTTTTATACTTATTATCATAAGTCTCAGGATCTGCAAGCGTCACTAAATGCCCAAGAGCCCAAGTCACGATGTATTTGTCACCTTCTAAAAATCCATTACCTTTTTTTGTACACTTTAATACTTTTGCTATATCACGTGCAACTGATGGTTTCTCAGCAATTACTACACTCTTTGCCATTTATTCAAACTCCTTTACTAACTATATACCGTTTAATATACCACAGTTTTCAAGAAGAGCAGTAAGAAGCACCTTATATATCAGTCATAATTGACATGACTCGTTTAAGAATCACTAAACAGAAGCATTAAAGAAATTAAAATTTGATTAAACAAAAAGGTTCCTACCTCTATCGGTAGGAACCTTTTATGTTAGTGAATGATTTTACTTCCTTTTGCGTTCTCAACGAATTTTTCGCTCGATTTGTTAATTGGTGTTTTCAATAATAACGCAGCTACAATCATAACTACTACGAAAGCACTTAATACAAGTAAATCTCGCGTTACAATATCCCACAGCATTCCGCCTACTGTTTCACGAATTGCACTAATTGCATATGTGAACGGTAAGAACGGATAAATTGCTTGGAAGAATTTCGGTGTCATTTGAATTGGGAATGTTCCGCCCGATCCTGCTACTTGCAGTACAAGTAAAATGATCGCCATCGATTTCCCAACGTTTCCAAAAATAGAAACGAGTGAGTATACGATACAAACGAAGACCCCACCAATAAATAAACTAAATAATACAAACCAGAACTTATCGACTACGTACGTACCGAGTAAGAATATATCTCCCATCGATACGATAAACGCTTGTGAAAGACCTATCGTTAAGAATGTTAATAAACGTCCGAAGTAAATTTCATGGCTCTTATAATTCGCGCCCTCTTCATGTACTTCTACTGTTAATAATGAAACCATTAATAATGCGCCTACCCATAATGCAAGCACTGTATAGAATGGTGACATCGCTGAACCGTAGTTCGGCATCGCAAATAATTTATTCTCTTTTAAATTTACTGGATTCGCAAAGTAGTCACTTTGCTTCTCAACATCGTTTTTCAATAAGCGTATGATGTCTTTTAAATCCTCTTCAGATTCAAAATCACGAATTTTATCTGCCAATTCTTTAATCTTTTTCTCAGTAGCTGGCATTTCAGCTTTAATGTCTGTTAATTTCTTTTTACCATCTACTAAGCCTTTTGATGAATCTTCTAGTATTTTTTTAACATCTGGAAGCTTTTTGTCTGCTTCTTTTAAAATTTGAGATGTGTTTTTAGACATCTCTTTTGTACGAGCAATTGCTTCATTAAAGTTTGGAACGATTTCTGAATCGTATTTAGCTAAGATGTCACTTATTTGGGCCGAAGTACTTTTAGATACTGCGTTAATACTTTCAATAACATCTGCTGCTGGCTTTTGACCTTTATTAATAGCGTCAATTCCTTTATCAGTTAAATCGATTGCTTTTTGTAAACCATCTTTTAATTTATTCAATTTAGAAATCATGTTATTCGTGTTCTTATCACTATTTACATCCGCTAAAACTTTATTCGTATTTTCCATAACAGGAATCATATCATTAACTAAATTCTTTCCAGCTTGTAACTCTCCTCTTATATCATTTAAAGCTACTTTTGTAGAATCTAATCCGTTAATCCCTTTATTATTCAAGTCTTCTCTTGCTTTGCCAAGCTCCGTTTTTAATCTGCTATAATCATTTACAGCCTTATCATAAGCTTCTCTACCATTGTTTAAAATCTCATTAGCTTTGTTTATATCTTGATTTAAATTTCCTCTCAGTTGCTGAGCATCTTCTTTTACACCTTCAGCCTTGTTTTTTAATTGTTCAGCTGTGCTTACTGCTTTTTCAAAATCCGCTACGAACGTTGCATTATAATCTGTTTCTGCTTGATTTACCAAGTTATTTATTGCGTCTAACTTTTTATTAGCAGCATCTCTTACGTCTTGTTTCACTTCTTGCCCTGTACCAATAATATTGGCAATATCTTTAACGCCCCCATTTGCATTTTCGATAGCTGATTTAAGGCTTGTTAATCTTTCTATTCTCTTTTGGAAGAATTCTTTTCCAAAATCAGTTGATGCCGACTCTTTAAATTTAGTAAAGACATCAATTACATATGAAACACTATCCGCACGATCTTGAAGATTCTCAGAAACCTTATTAAGATCTTGTTTCGCTTTTTCCGGGTCGAAATTACCATTTTGCAACCCGTTTATAACACCTTGTGCATAAGTTGTTCCAACACGTATTGAGCTAAAAACATTATTTACAGTTTGATTAATATTTTTAGCAATGTTTTTATATCCCTCACCATTCACTTGCGGTAATTCTGGAAGCGCTGGTATTTGCGGGATAGTTACATTTGGTAACTCTGGAAGTTTAGATGGATCTGGAAGTGCCAGATTGAAATCAACAGATGGATTTTTTAAGAAATCCGTAATTGCCGCCGCACCATTCAAACCTGTTTGCATTGCAATTAAATTATTCTTAATAGTTCCCGGGGCACGATTCAATGTTTCATCATTTCTCGCAAAGAACGCATCTAAGCTCTTAAGTGTATCCTGACCATCATTAATAACACTCTCTACAACCGGCAATTCTTTCTGCGCTACTTTCACGACATCCTCTGCTCGAGTCGCATCATCTAACGCCTTATCCATAAGTGTATTCATTTCTGGGAACTGCGCTTCTAACTTAAATACAAGATCTTTTACTTTCTCAATACTTGGTAAGTTTGTTTCTAAATCGATTCCAAGGTCATTGAAGATTTTAAAAATCTCACCGTTCGCTGTTTTAACAAAGTTTTTACTAATTTCTTCTGTAATACCTGATGCACCTTTTGCTGTAATTTTTGGTGCAATCGCATTTACTTTTTCATTTACATAGTAATCAAGTTCTGGTTTCTGTGGATTTTCATCCAGAACAGTTGCAATTTTTTCAGAGAAATCTTTTGGAATTGTAATGCTTGCATAGTAATCCCCACGCTCAACTCCGTAAATTGCCTGTTTTTCGTCTACAAATTTCCAACCAAGATTTTTGTTTTTCTTAAGAGAATCTACAATCTCGTCCCCGATATTGATATCTTTCCCTCTTAAATTAGAGCCTGCATCTTGGTTAGAAACTGCAATGGGAACTTCTTTTGTATTTCCATATGGATCCCAAGAAGCTTTAATGTTAAACCATGCATATAACGATGGTAAAATCATTAACCCTACAACAATAACAATTGCAGCCCAATGTTTAGCTACATTCCGTAAATCAGTCTTATAAATACGCCAAATTTGTTTCATAGAAGTTATCACCTAATTATATATTTTTCCTTCTTTAGAAAATGATACATACATTTTGCAATTATATCACTTTCTACATCGTGGATTAACCAAAAACGAACTATTTTTTCCCATTAACTTTAACTTACTACATTATATAACGAAGTAAGTCAAAGTATGAATACAAAATGACCAAATCGGTTTTATATTCAATAATAACAAATATATAGGAAATGTCATAAAAAATACAAGTATTTTCTCTTGGAAATACTTGTATTCCTAAAAAAATCCTCACAGCTTTTTATTATCTGTGAGGATTTCTTCTATTATATATCTACTTGCACTTCTACACCGAAATGATCTGAAATTATATTTCGGTTTGTACCATTAAAAATAACTTTTGAAGAACAAACTTTTTCACTTCGGTTACACAATATTAGATCGATTCGTAAATTATGTTTATTTTCATCCCAACCAGCAATTTCACCTTGGACAGTTGTTCCTTCATCCTTCTCTATTGCTAGTCCATATGTGTCGTACAAACCTTTTTGCATCATATATTCATAACCCTCCCCTTGCAAACGAGCGTTATTATTAAAATCACCCATTAAGAAGGAAAGTTCATTGCTATCTACACGCTCCATCAAACGATTCACTTGATCTTTAAATGATTCTTCTTCATCATTCCACCAACCGAGGTGGCAAGAGTAAAACGTGATGTTCTTACCATTATAAGCAATTGTTGCACTTACAATTTTGCGTGTTTTCCAATACGCTGTATCCTTATTTTCTGAAATAAAGAACGTATCTTCTTTTACAACATTATGCTTCGTTATAATCGCTAATCCTTCTTCATACACATCATAACCAATATGAGAGAAATCCCAAGTAATATTGTAATCTTTTACATGTAACGCTTTTAACTCTTCTAATAGTAAAAGTCCAAAATTATCTTCTTTCTTGTTACCGCATACATTTTTAGCTCCTATCGACTGACTTACTTCTTGCAATGCGATAACATCGTACTCTTCTTCTTGAATGACTTTAGCAAGATATTTTATCTTTTCTATTTGATTTTCTTCTTGCCAAGAGTGACAGTTTAAAGTTAGCAATTTCATATTATTACGCACCTAACATATCTTGAATGTCTGACTTTAATACGTCAGCTTTCGGGCCATATACCGCTTGTACACCTTTATCTTTTACGATAAGTCCTAAAGCACCATTTTGTTTCCACTGCGCTTCTGGTGCAACAACATCTAAATCTTTTACTGTTACACGTAAACGTGTCATACAAGCATCTACGTCAGCAATATTTTCTTTTCCACCTAATAAATCAATAACCTTTGTTGCTAATGAACCATCTTGTACATTTCCTGTTCCTTCTGATGCCTCATCTTCATTATCAATATAGTTACCTGCACGTCCTGGTGTTGGTAAGTTGAACTTTTTAATTAAGAAATTGAATAATGTAAAGTTCAGACCGAAGAATACTAATGAAACGATAACGAAATTGATTAAATCTCTAGTTAATCCTGCATTAACCATCATCGGTGTACGAGTAATTAACTCAATGAATCCGAATGCGTGAACACGTAAGTTAATTAAATCTGCTAATGCGAATGCAAGTCCTGTTGTAATTGCATATACAACATATAATACTGGAGCAATAAACATGAACATGAATTCAATTGGTTCTGTTACACCTGTTAAGAATACTGCTAATGCTGCTGATAAGAACATTGGTTTATATTTTGCACGTTTTTCTTTATCAACATTACGGAACATCGCGAAAGCAATACCCATTAATGCTGCTGTTGAACCGATAACTTGTCCAGCTTTGAAACGAGCTGGTACAACATTATTTAATAGATCGTTATATGCTTTTGTATCTCCATTTGCTAATAAGTTATTTAAATCTGTAATCCATGCAAGCCATAAAGGATCTTGTCCTGCTACAACTTGTCCAATTTTTGAGCCAGTTAACATCGTATATGTTCCACCTAGCTCAGTATAGTTCATCGGAATTGTTAACATATGGTGTAAACCGAATGGTAATAGTAAACGCTCTAACGTTCCATATACAAATGGTGCAACAATTGGTGCACTATCTTTTGAAGCTGCAATCCAGCGACCAAATTCATTTAATCCACTTTGGATGAATGGCCATAAAAGTGATAATACAATTGCAGTTACTGTAGACCAAACAATTACAACGAATGGTACGAATCGTTTTCCGTTAAAGAATGCTAATGCTTGTGGTAGTTTGTTATAGTTATAATATTTGTTATATAAAGTAGCTCCTAAGAAACCTGTGATAATCCCTACGAAAACCCCCATGTTTAATGCTGGTGCACCAAGTACAGAAGTAAAGTAATCTTTTACAATTAAGTTCCCTGCTAATACTGAAGAAACTTTCGCTTTTGAATCCGCTAACATTTCAGCGTTTACGCCAAATATAGCTCCTGTAATTCTGTTTGTTAAGACGAATGCTAATAGCGCTGCAAATGCGCCACCTGCGCGATCTTTCGCCCAAGATCCCCCAATTGCTACTGCGAATAAGATGTGTAGATTAGTAATAATTGCCCAACCGATGTCTTCCATTACGCGAGCGATTGTATGAACTGCGTTAATATCCCCAGCAGACATTCCAATTAACTTACCGATAGAAATCATTAAACCAGCTGCTGGCATTACAGCTACAACAACTAATAACGCTTTCCCGAACTTTTGCCAAAAATCAAAAGACGTAATTTTCATCTGTTCTTCCTCCCCTTTATTTATAACAACATAATGATTTAAATTATAATTTCTGTTTCTATTGTGAAAACGATTCCTTATGTTACTTCATTTTTATCTTTACGCAACCGTTTTCATAAATCTATTTTAATAAAAGCGTTTTCACTTTGCAATAGAAATTTATTATTTTTCATAAAAAAAGATGCTCTAAGAGCATCCTTTTTTATTATGAAATACGATAAACCCTTGTTTCATAAGGCTTTAACGTGATTGAAGTTACTTGTTCATGTTCCGCAACTTCATAGTTATTTAAAAGCAAACGTTTGCGTTCTAGTGCAAATAAATCCTCATTATACACAGCTTCCTCTTTTGAGATATTACTAATTACGACTATTTTTTCATCGTTTAATGTACGAGTATATGCATAAATTTGCGGATCATCTTCTAAAAGTAAATCGTACGTACCGTAATTCAGTACATCGTGCTCTTTTTTCAAGGCAATCATTTTCTTATAGAAATTGAAAATAGAGTTTTCTTCATTTTTCTGCTTTTCAACATTAATCTCTTTGTAGTTTTGATTCATACTAAACCAAGGTGCACCTGTTGTGAAGCCAGCATTCATCTCATCGTTCCACTGCATAGGTGTACGTGAATTATCGCGGCAAGAAGCCCATATAATTTCCATCATATCTTGATGGGACACGCCCTCTGCAATTTTCTCACGATATAAATTTTTAGTTGCAACATCATCGTAATCTTCAACATTTGGTAATTGGACATTTGTCATCCCAATTTCTTGTCCCTGATAAATAAACGGTGTACCGTGCATAAAGAAGTACATTGCGCCTAGAGCCGTTGCACTTTCACGCCAATATTGTTTATCATCTCCCCAAGTTGAAACGATACGCGGCTTATCGTGATTCTCAATATATAAAGCATTCCATCCTTTATTTTCTAACCCTTTTTGCCATTTCGTTAATACCTTTTTCAGCCCTACAACATCAAGATCTTTCTTCTTTTCTGCATCCCATAAACTTAAATGTTCGAATTGGAATACCATATTGAACTTACCTTGCTCTTCTCCAACCCAAAGCTCAGCATCTTCAATCTTAACGCCATTCGCTTCACCAACAGTCATAATATCGTACTTAGAAAACGTATTTTCTTTTAATTCTTCTAATAAAGGTTGAATACCATCCACATTCATATGTTTATCAAAAGATGGAACATACTTTAGTCCTCTTGGATTTGGCATATCTTTAAAGCCGTCTTCTTTTTTAATATGGCTGATTGCATCTACTCGGAAGCCATCAATTCCTTTATCAAGCCACCAATTAACTGTATCGTATAGCACTTCTCGAACTTCTTTATTCTCCCAGTTTAAATCTGGTTGTTTACGCGAGAATAAGTGTAAATAATATTGTCCTGTTACTTCATCATACTCCCATGCCGAACCATTAAAAATACTTTCCCAGTTGTTTGGTTCTGCACCATCTTTACCATCATGCCAAATATACCAATCACGCTTCGGATTGTCTTTAGATGAACGAGACTCAATAAACCATGGATGTTCATCACTTGTATGATTAATAACTAAATCAATAATAAGCTTCATATCACGTTTATGAACTTCATCTAGTAAAGCATCAAAGTCTTCCATCGTCCCAAACTCATCCATAATATCTTGATAATCACTAATGTCATAACCATTATCATCATTAGGTGACTTATACATTGGACAAATCCAAATTACATCTATTCCTAAATCTTTTAAATAATCCAGTTTCGCAATAATACCTTGTAAATCTCCAATACCATCGCCATTTGAATCCATAAAGCTACGTGGATAAATTTGATAAGCAACCGCTTCTTTCCACCATGTCTTATTCATAGTCATTCTCTCCTTTTGCATCCCATCGGAATTTTATGCAAACGTTTTCGTAACACTATCATAACAAAATATGAATAGTTTGCAACTGTTTTCATTGAACTCTATGTAGTTTCTTTATTCTTATGCTTTATTTATTTCTCACAAAGGCAAATCTCATTCTTCTCATCTCCTTGTCCACGCTTATTACAAACCTTATTCATATATAAAAAAGGAAGAACAAAAATGCTGTTCTTCCTTTTCACATTGAAAATCTTTCAATTGTCTGTTTCAATTCTGTTGCTTGTTTCTCTAGATCCTTTAATAATTGATCGATTGCTATCATATTTTTAGATTGTTGCAACGTCACACGTGCTACTTCTTGTGAACCAGCTGACGTTTCTTCAGCAATTGCTGCTACGGCCTTTGTTTGTGCTCCTGTTTGATGAATGTGGTTCACTTGTTCATTCATATAACCACTAATTTGCTTCGTTGCATCCGCTACTTCCATAACACTTGATGACATTTCTTTTAAAATTAATTCCGTAGCCTCCCCACGTTTCGCCTCTTCTTTAGCTATTTTCACTTGTTCTGTCATTTTCATTGCAACTTGTTGTACTTCCTCTTGCATATTTCGTAATAACTGCGATATATTTCTTGCAGAGTGGTCACTTTCATCTGCAAGTTTACGTACTTCTTCAGCTACAACGGCAAAGCCCCGTCCATGCTCTCCAGCACGAGCAGCCTCAATAGAAGCATTAAGTGCTAATAAATTCGTTTGGCTAGCAATCTCACTCACAACAGATACAATATGTTCTACTTGTTTCATTCTTTCCTCTAACTTCTGTACATTTTGCATTGAATCTTCATTTTCTTTCGCCAATGTTTGAATACCTTTAATTAAAGACGTAAAGACACGAGTACTATGCCCTAAAGCTTGAACCATTTCTGAAGACAACTCATCAGACTGTTTAGCTTTCTCTTCTACTTCACTTGCAATAGAAGTTGTTGTATCAACAGCGGAAACAATCGCTTGAATTGATGCCGCTGATTGCTCAGCGCCAGAAGAAATCTCTGCAAGAGTTTCAGAAACACCTTGTGCTTGTTTCGTTGCTTCGCCTGTTTGTTTTCTAATTTGCTGTACTTGATTGTTTGTATACGAAAATGTTGTATCAATATTTTTTACCATGCCCCTTAAGTTCCCAAGCATCATATTAAATGCAACACTTAAAGATTTAATTTCATCATCAGTCTTCGGTAACGGAACATCTTCACGAATGTCTCCTTCAGCCGCTTTTCTCGCCGCCTCCTCTAACTTTCGAAGCGGTTTAATTAAAAATATGGCTGCTCCATATGCTAAAATTCCAGACCATACTACTCCTAATAACATAACGATAATATTATATGCAGTTTGACTTACATAACTTTGAAAATAATCATATATCACATAAATAAAAAATATACTTGTTGAATATGTAATTAAAGCTAAAACTGTAGTGAATAGCATAAGTTGTGTACGTAAGCCAAAGGAAAATGTCTTCCTTTCTTTTTCCATCTCTTCTTTCCCCCTTTGTATAAGTAATATAAGTACTACCTATATATTATTATCCATATTTTCATTATAGAAGGATATAGAGATTTCAAAAAATTATTATTTTCTTTAATATCAAATCCACGAAAAAAATAAAGGATTCTGACAATTTGTGACTAATAACAGAAATAAGGGGCAACATTTGTAAAATATATTTTTGACTGGGGGTTTTGTATGATTCAGGTTCGAAATCTAGTAAAATCATTTGGCTCACTTGACGTTTTAAAAGGAATTGATTTAGAAGTACAAGAAAAAGAAGTTGTCGTTTTAATTGGTGCCAGTGGTTCCGGTAAAAGTACATTACTTCGCTGTCTTAACTTTTTAGAAATGTACGATGAAGGTGAAATTCACTTACAAGGTGAACGAATTGATCCAAAGCATTCAAATTTAAACAAAGTCCGCGAAAATGTCGGTATGGTTTTTCAGCACTTTAACCTCTTTCCTCATATGACCTCACTAGAAAACATCATAGAAGCACCTATTCATGTAAAAAAATTAGAAGCAGCAAATGCAAAAGAAATCGGAAATCAGCTTCTGCAAAAAGTCGGCCTACAAGATAAAGCAGATGTAACGCCCCATCTCCTATCAGGTGGTCAAAAACAGCGTATTGCTATTGCACGAGCTCTTGCTATGAATCCTAAAATTATGCTATTTGATGAACCTACCTCAGCTTTAGACCCTGAACTTGTTGGAGAAGTATTGCAAGTTATGAAAGAACTTGCTGAAGAAGGAATGACCATGGTTATTGTTACTCATGAAATGAATTTCGCAAGAGATGTAGCTGATCGCGTCATTTTTATGGATGATGGAAAAATTGTAGAAGATGCTCCGCCAGCACAATTCTTTTCAGCTCCATCACATGAACGAGCGAAACAATTTTTACGTAACGTTTTATAATATAACTTCTGTTTCAAACGAAAAGAAATACATTCATACGGTGCACAACTAATCATCTAAATAAAATATTTCAATAACATACTTAAAACCATCCGTATGATCAATATATAGGAGGGGTTTTATGAAAAGAAAACTATTAACCATTGTTGCGAGTATTACATTATGCACATCCTTTATACTAGGAGCCTGTAGTAAGGAAAGTGCTACTACTTCTTCAAATGGTGAAAAAGAATTTCGTTATGCGATGAGTGGCTTATATAAGCCTTTTAACTATAAAGAAAATGACGGAAAACTTGTCGGTTTTGATGTAGAACTAGGTGAAGCACTTGCGAAAAAAATGAATATGAAACCAACCCCTATTACAAATCCATGGGAAACGCTAATCCAAGGTCTCAAAGCGAAAAAGTATGATGTAATACTGGGCAGTATGGCAATTACAGAAGAACGCTTAAAAGCTGTTAATTTCTCAAATCCTTATTATCGTTCTGGTGCCCAAATTTTTGTAGCTAAAAAGAATACATCTATCTCTTCTCCAGAAGATTTAAAGGGTAAGAAAATTGGTGTTGTAAAAGCTAGTACCTTTAAAGACCTCGTTGCAAAATATACAGATCAAATTACAGAATACGATAGCGATATTACTGCACTTATGGACTTAGAGCCTGGACGTATCGACGCAGTAATTACAGATCAAATGGTTGGTTTACGCATGATCAAAGAAGGTAAATCAAATATAAAAGAAGCTGGAAAACCACTAAACCTTGATGAAATGGGAATTGCTATTCGTAAAGATGATAAAGAAATGGTCGAGAAAGTAAATAAAGCTTTAGATGAAATTATTAAAGATGGTACGTATGAAAAGATCAGTAAAAAATGGTTTGGGCGTAATATTCTTGGTGAAGAGGAAAAAACGAAGTAATTTAGCCCTTCAAAGTTTCCATAAATCATGCCCCACTTTGTGTGGGGCATTTCATTCTCTACTAAAATCTATACAATATGAGGTGAAACGCATGTTTGAAATTTTTATCTCTACCTATCCCACACTCTTAAAAGCTACTATTGTCACATTACAATTAACACTAACATCCCTATTACTCGGTTCACTAATTGGATTACTATTCGCTTTCTTTCGAATCTCTAACAATAAAGTTTTAAATAGTATCGCTCACGTATACATCGCCATTATTCGTGGTACACCTTTAATTGTTCAAATCGCCATTCTCTATTTTGGGATTACATCCGTTGTTGTTTTTACTCCTTTTTGGGCAGGAGCCATTGCTTTAGCAATCCACAACGGTGCATATATTACTGAAATTTTCCGAGGCTCTATCCAATCTGTCGATCGTGGACAAATGGAAGCAGCTCGCTCTCTAGGTATGCCATATCCTTTAGCGATGCGCCGTATTGTATTACCGCAAGCATTTCGTCAATCTATTCCTCCTTTAGGAAATCAATTTATTATTGGATTAAAAGATTCTTCACTTGTTGCTTACGTAGGATTGTCCGAATTATGGGGGTCAGGTTTATCAATCGCTGCAGGGAACTTCCAACAACTAGATACATATATAATCGTTGGTTTATATTATCTCGTGCTCGTTCTCCTATTCACTTACCTTGTTAATCTTTTAGAAAAACGATTACAGCGAAAAGAAACAAACTCTATACAAACTGCAAAAAAGAAAACAAAAGAAATTTCTCTTTGAACAAACTAACAGGTTAAGGACCATTTCCTTAACCTGTTTTTATTTCTTCTCCATACTTTTTACTCCAATAATATTTTTCTATGTATAAGAAATTCATTATATTTCTACAGTCTCCCTCTTTACACATCATAAAATTATCCATAATATAGTAAAGATGGATATACACATCTAGACGTCTTAAATAGTATAAGGAGGTCACTATGCTGGATTTAATTTATAAAGATTGGCTGAAACAAAAATATCAAATTTATAACCTTCAGCAACTTACAAGCTACATAAACAACTTAATTAGCCTGGCTGAAACATTAGGATTCTATCAATTACAAAAGGATTTACAACAATTATCTACAACGTTAAAAGATTCTAGCTCTGTCTACGATGTAGTCGAGCATATCACAGAAATGATGCTTTCCTTTAAACAGGATGATCAATTACTTAAAATTTATATAATTGGTACTATCCCTGAGGTACTTCAAAATGCCTCCATTCAAATTTTCGACAACATAAATAATGCTGATTGTGTTGTTGTATATAAAGAAACTATCCCTTCTTATTTCATACAACAGCCTATCATTTATTTTTATGAGAACGTAGATGATGAACAAATTGTGCATCACGGAGTACAAGAGGTGTTACATACAAAATTACCTTTTGAAACAATCCAGAAGAGATTACAAAAATATATGTCAGTATCTCGCCAAACCCCTCCACTATTAGTAGTAACCGCTGACGACTTATTAACAAAATTTATAAAAACTGAATACACAACTTTACTAAACGTATATCATTTCACTAGTGGAAAGCACTTTTTCACAGAAAAAATCTATGAACAGTTTCCATTCTTCATACTAATTGTGGATTGGATGATGCCACAAATGGATGGTTTAGAACTTATTAATCGATTAAAGAGATTGTTGCCTAGTCGACATTTCCGAATTTTTATGACCTCTACTAAATCAACAGCCCACCACCTGGAGGAAGCATTTAAAGCCGGTGCTGATGATTTTATTGAAAAGCCGTTTTCACCTTTAGAATTTAAGGTTCGTTTGGCGCACTTATTAGAAGGAAGGAATGAAGGCTATTGATTATAGTTACAATTGTACAATCCATAGTTATCTTTTTAATAGTTGCTATTCTTATAGCGTATATATATTTAATTTCACTAAAATTACGTAGTAGAAATTTCAAAAGAAAAAATAATAAATGGAAAGAAGAAAATAGAAAATCTCTATATGAATTTATCATGCATAATAAATGCCATGATTTCAAAATTGAACATATAGCAGATATTCACGCACTAGAATCTCTCTGCATTAAAGCTACACAGCTCGTATCCGGGATTGATGAAAAACAGCGCATTCATCATTTATTACAAGTCTATTTGTTTCCCCATTATAAAGAAAAATTAGTTCACGGCACTCATATAGAAAAACAAAATATATTAGATATTATTTCTTTCTTCAAAATAAAAGAGTTTGAAAATGAGGTAAAAGATATATGCACTCAAACATCTGGATCTATCCAGCATCAGGCATTTACTACATTAAGTACATTAAACACAAGGCAAGCAATTTTACTTGCTACAAGAGTCCATGACTCTATTCCCATCACTATGATCGCTTTAAGTATTTCTCAAACTGAAAATTTTTCTGTTTGGGTTGAGTTTTTCCATACATTACCTAAACAATTTCAATATGAAATTTTAAATGCAATCGGTACACGTGAAGAAAATAGCTGTTATCTTTTCCTCATTCAAAACTTAATGAATGAAGATGAGGAAATTATTATTCGCTCGTTACATGCTATTTCAAAGTTAATGCCTAAAACAGAAACAAAAGAGCACATTGAACAGTTATTTAAAAAGGACAGTTGGCAAATTCACCTCATGCTTATTCGTGTAATAACCCCCTTTAAAGATGAAGGATACTTCCCTTATTTACTAGAACAAGCAGGGCATCAATCTTGGTGGATACGTCGTGAAGTCCAACATGCAATTCAATATTATTCAAACTGGCAAGAAAAGTATATTGAAATTGCATTACATCACCCTGATCGTTTCGCACGTGAAAGTGCATTAGAGGCTCTAGCACGAAAGGATGTGACAACATATGCATTATCTTGATATATTTTTAAAAATTTCACAATGGCTCTTCTTACTATACATGGGTGTTGCTATCTTATTCTATACAGCTATATTTCTGATTTCTGCATTCACCTTAAGAAAAAAAAGAGAACGTGATGAAAATAGGGAATTACTTCATTATTTACAGTCTGGTATTACTCGACCTGTCTCTATTATTGTTCCTGCCTATAACGAAGGAGTCACTATCGTATCAAGTGTCCAATCACTTTTAACTTTAGAATACCCTGAGTTTGAGGTAATCGTCGTAAACGATGGATCAAGCGATGATACGTTAGAACAATTAAAAGATCATTTCCAACTATACGAAATTCAGAACGTGGTTAGATTACAATTGGAAACAGAGACTATTCGAAAAATATATCGCTCATCTGTTAATAAACAAATTATCGTTGTCGATAAAGAAAACGGCGGCAAAGCAGATGCATTAAATGCAGGTATCAATATTTCCAACTATCCGTACGTTTGTTCATTAGATGCTGATTCTCTCTTAGAACGTGATGCACTTATGAAAGCTATGAAACCAATTTATGAATCTCCAGAAAAAGTTATGGTAACTGGCGGGAGTGTTCGAATTGTGAACGGTTCTTACATACAAAATGGACAAATGATTGAAAATCGTCTTCCAAAACAACCTCTTGCGCTCATGCAAATTATCGAGTATTTGCGTGGATTCTTATTTGGTCGCTTAGCATGGAGCAAGTATAATATTCTTCCTATCATTTCTGGTGCATTTGGTATTTTCGATAAAGGAGAAGTTATTCGTGTTGGAGGTTATCAGCGAAAAACTGTCGGAGAAGATATGGAGCTTGTCGTTCACCTTCATAAAAAAGCTTTACAGGATGAAGAAGAAAAGAAAATCATTTATAACCCAAACGCAATTTGCTGGACATAGGCTCCCGATGATTTAACAACCTTCCGCAAACCACGGAGTCGTTGGCACCGTGGTTTAGGTGAAACTTTATGGCGCCATAAAGATATTTTATTCCGTCCAAAATATAAAGCTTTCGGTATGATTGCAATGCCTTTTTATTTATTACTAGAATGGCTCGGTCCTATTATTGAAATACTTGGCTATTTACTACTACTGTTTCATTTACTATTCGATGAAATTTTCACAGAATATGTATTTTTACTGTTAGCTGCTACCGTACTATACGGATCATTCCTATCCGTAGGAGTTGTTTTATTAGAAGAATGGAGTATGAAAAAGCAAAATAGTATTAAAGATTTCACACTCTTACTTCTCTGGTCGTTAACTGAATCATTTTGGTATCGTCCACTGACTGTTTGGTACCGATTTTTAGGACTGTTTCAAAGTCTTTTCCGAATTAAAGGTTGGGGGAAGATGAAGCGTAAATCGCTTGAAAATCAATCCTCAGAGCGTTTTTGGTGGCTGCGAAGAATCGCCTTCATCCTAATTATTTTAGCTGTTATTTTCGGTATAGATGCAACAAAACACCGATTGCAACCAACATTCCTAAAAAACCCTGCAGATAATATTTCATATGGTTTTAAAGCAGAGCGAAATAAGCAAAACCTTCAACATTATACAGGGGGCAAATGGGAAGATTGGACAATTAAAGGTGTGAACCTAGGTATGGCAAAACCAGGGGCATTTCCAGGTGATGCTGCAATTACAAAAGCAGAATATAAAAAATGGTTGAAACAAATTAGCGAAATGGGTGCAAATACGATTCGTATTTATACCATTCACCCTCCTGCTTTTTACGAAGCTTTATTTGAATTTAACCAACAAGCAAAACAACCTTTATATTTGTTCCATGGTGTATGGGTTGAAGAAGAACAACTGTTAGAAACAAAAGATGCTTACAAATCCAAAAATGAACTCTTTAAAAATATTGAAAGAACAGCCGATGTAATTCATGGTAATACAACAATCGCTGCTGAAAAAGGACATGCTTACGGTGAATATAATTATGATGTGTCACAATATTTAGCTGGTTGGATTCTCGGGATTGAGTGGGATCCTGACATGGTCATCGAAACAAATAAAAAACATGCTGATAAAACTTCATTTAAGGGTAAATATTTCGAAGCAAAGAACGCTAGTCCATTTGAAATTTGGCTAGCTGAAGGAATGAATTATATCGCTCAATATTCTATTAGCAAATATGAGACCGCTCAGCCTATCGCTTTTTCCAACTGGGTTACAACAGATTTACTAGATCACCCTGCTGAACCGTTCATCGGTGAAGATGCTGTATCTATAAATCCAAATCATATCTTTGCTAATAAGAATTACCCAAGCGGGGCGTTTGCCTCTTATCACGTGTATCCTTATTACCTTGACTTCTTAAATTTCGATCCAGATAAAGCAAATTTCAAAGACCATCGAGGGCAATCCAATAGTTACGCTGCTTATTTAAAAGACTTGCATGATTCACATGAAATGCCTGTTGTTATTTCGGAATTTGGTATCCCAGGATCCCGAGGTATTTCTCATAAAAATATACATGGAAAAGACCAAGGGCATATGAATGAAGATGAACAAGGGAAACGTAATGCAGAGCTCTTCGAAGATATTATTCAGGCGAAATTGGCCGGCGGTATTGTATTCATTTGGCAAGATGAATGGTTTAAATTCTCTTGGAATACAACTAAATATGATAATACGGAAGAACGACCACATTGGAACAACGTACAAGTTCCTGAACAACATTTCGGTTTGCTATCATTTGAATCCCATACTATTAATGTCGATGGTGATACGAGTGATTGGAAAACAAAAACAAAAATTGGGGATAAGAATGGTTACACGACTTTCGTAACACACGATGAGTCCTATTTATACTTATCCATTGATCGTCCAAAAGCTAGACCTCTTGAAGAGGAACCTATTACAATTGGAGTAAACATATTACCTGAACAAGGAAATAAAGAATTTAACGGCCTTTCTATGAAAGAAGGCGCTGATTTTAAAATTGATTTGCACGGCGGACAATCTAATCAAGTACTTGTTGATTCTTATTATGATGTATTCTCTTATGAATTTGGTTTCCAACGAAATCTAGTTCCTTATACAAAACCAGAAAAAAATAGCGGACAATTCTCCCCTATTTATACAGCATTAAGTTTGCCAATTACATTACCACTGACTCAGGAACAATTGCCATTTGAAAAATTTAATGTCGGAGCATTAACTATGGGAAATAGTAATCCAGATAGTGCTGATTACAACTCACTTTCAGATTTTTCTACTCCGAAAAAAGAGACAATTGAGATTCGGATTCCTTGGATGTTATTAAATGCGAAGGCGCCAAATATAAAAGAATTTATTGGTGATATTTATGCAAATGAAGAAATAGATGGTTTAACTACGAAACAAATTATTAACGCAATTGGCTTTACAGTTCAAATTGGAGCTGAAAACATTACAACTGCACAAGATGGAGAATACGCTATGTATAACTATTCAAAATGGGGTGATGTTGTCGAATATACATCACGACTCAAGAAAAGTTACTACTACATGCAAAAAGTATATCAAGCTACAAAATAACAAAAAGCAAGCTACTTTTCAGTAGCTTGCTTTTTTGAAAATATATATATTTACTGATTTACTTTTTTAATACTCTCTTCTTCCTCTATATGTTCCTCACGATATGAAATATTATGAGGATCTAGCCCATTTCCTAAAGAACCATAGAAATGCTCTCTATGCGGATCCACTAATTCACTTCCTTGATAATACACACGTGGTGTATTCCATAGCGCTGCCAAAGCTTTTGTCATCGGCATCTCATGATAGCGTTCCGGCCACATTTCTTTAATTTTCTCTTTTACTAACGGGTAGTATTTAGAGCTCATAGCAGGGAACAAATGATGTTCTGTATGATATGAGAAATTGAAATGTAAAACGTCTACCCAACGCGGCACTGTTACTGATAAACAGTTTGCTAACGGATCATTTACTGGAACAATTGGATTTAAGCGGTGATTTGTTGCGATATATGCCATTACAATAAAGTTAGCAATTAACAATGGAATCACATATGCAAATAACCATTTTCCAGGTCCCATAATAAACAATAAACTAATCCAAACAGTCCAAGGCAAAAGAAGTTGAAGCCATACAGATTTTTGATTGGATGACTTAAACTCTTTTATAAAATGAAAGAACATTCGAGTCGAATGCAAGGTAAATTGAATTGTTAGTGACAGAAAACTAAAGAATGAACGTACATGAAGAGGCATGCGATATACCCAGCTCAAAAACTTACTCTTTTTAAGCTTCTCAAGTGTAGGCCATGCATCTGGATCATTCTCTTCATGTTGTGTATGAACGTGATGTGTTGCATTATGCCACTTTCGCCAAAGTTTAGGACCTGTTGATAATGGCATAAATGCAATCGCTCCTAAGAAATCACGAAGCCATGCCTTTCTTACAACAGTTCCATGTAAAATTTCATGCCCTAAAAACCCAAGTGAAGCAAAACATAATCCAAGAACGATCGCAATTCCTAGATTAGCCCACACATTCAATTCAAATACACCAATCGATATTAACCCCGCCAATGCCACAAGTAAATAAGCCAGTCCGCCAAATAAACGAGTAGGAACTGGTTTAAATGCTTTTTTCGGCAAATGTGGTGATACACGTGCTGCATACCACCCAAACGTATGAAGCTCCTTCATCCTTTTGCCCCTTTCTTATGCCGCGCCTTGCGCAACTTACATATATCAATTCTTGCTTCCAGATTGATTTTACTAGGTGATTAAAAAGCATCTAGTATAAGGAAAATATACTCACTCTATCGTCACTTATTTTTCGCTTTTATTATCAATGAAAAACATTTATCTTTTTACTCTCTATCAACCTTTCCACATGATGAATCATATCAATAGAATTTCTACATTGTCAATAACTTTTATGACCTAGTAATAAAAGTTGGTTATATTTTTATAATTATACTTTATTTCAATAAAGAAAAAACACATATTTTATAAGGTTTCATCTATTATACAGATACGTACCTTAACATGCTATAGACTCTATCTTATTCAAGAACTCTCTGTGTAAACAACAAATACACTCACTTAAATTTAAGCTTTACACAACTTCTACCTCTTCATACCAACAAGACCTAATAATTATATTGAAATAATTTTATCTTTCTTTTAAATAAAAATAGCCTTCCTCTAAAACAGCACACATGAATTTCATCTCATATGGAAATATTAAAAGGAAAATTGTTCTAAATCAGGAGGTTTCCTTAATGACAAGCGATACATTTCCACAATTCCCATCATCTTATTGGATTGAATCTACTCAACTCCCTGCTTTTCCCCCTTTATCTGAAAATATAAAGACAAAAGTCGCTATTATAGGTGCTGGTATTACAGGTATTACTACTGCCTATTTACTTGCAAAAGAAGGCATCGATGTTGTATTAATTGATTCTGGTCTTATTTTAAACGGGACGACTGGACATACAACAGCGAAGATAACAGCGCAACATGATCTTATTTATGATGAATTAATAAACCATTTCGGTATGGAAAAGGCCGGGCTTTTCTATGAATCAAATAATCATGCTCTACAATTTATTAATGAAACTTTGCAAACATATAAAATCGACTGTAATTTCTCAAATGAAGATTCATATTTATATACAACTACTGATAAGGGATTAAGAAATTTATCGAAAGAATATGAAGCTTATCAAAAATTAAATATACCTTGTGACTATGTTCAATCTCTATCGATTCCAATTCCAGTACAATCTGCACTTGTCATGAAAAATCAAGCCCAGTTTCATCCCCTTCTTTATTTGAAAACGCTTTTAGAAAAGTTTATGAACAAACGACTGCCATGGATGTAGAAAAAGGAGATTCTCCACAAGTCATTACAAAGGGCGGACATCGCATTACTTGTGAATATGTTGTCTCTTGTTCACACTTTCCTTTTTATGATGCGAATAGCTTTTTCTTTACACGAATGTACGCAGAGCGCTCTTATGCTCTTGCTATTAAAACAAAAACAGATTATCCAGGTGGCATGTATTTAAGTATTGATGACCCAAAGCGCTCCTTACGCTACACAACAAGCAATGGGGAAAAATTAATTTTAATTGGCGGAGAAAGTCATAAAACAGGCCAAGGAATAAACACGATGCTTCATTATGAAGCACTGTATTCTTTTGCAGAAGCAACGTTTGGGGTAGATGAGGTTCCTTATAGATGGTCAGCACAAGATTTAATCACGCTAGATAAGGTCCCTTATATCGGACATATTAACGAGAGCAATCCAAATATATTTGTTGCAACTGGATATCGTAAATGGGGGATGACAACTGGAACTGCTGCCGCTCATTTACTGAAGGATTCCATTCTAAAAGTAGACAGTCCATATAAAGAACTATATGCACCTTCACGCTTTCATGCAAATCCAGATATAAAAACGTTCTTCTCCCAAAACATTGATGTTGCGAAACATTTAATTGAAGGAAAGATTGAAACTGCATTACGTAAGCCAGAAGATCTCGAAGTTGGTGAAGGATCTGTCGTACATGTTAACGGGAAACGAGCAGGTGCTTATAAGGACAAAGATGGAAAATTACATATTGTCGATACAACTTGTACACATCTCGGCTGCGAAGTTGAATGGAATAATGGTGATTGTACTTGGGACTGCCCTTGCCACGGTTCCCGTTTTTCAATTGAAGGAGGTGTTATTGAAGGTCCGGCAGATCAACCGTTAAAACGAGTTGATAATGAGTAAATAAAGAAGTTCAACAGAATGACTGTTGAACTTCTTTATTTACTATAAAACTTTTTCATATAAATTCCGACATAAGAAGGGAAATATTAACATCAAATGAAATAATATATTCATCTACAAATCAAAAGGGGTGAACATTATGCAACCTTCAGCTCCACCTCATCTAGAATCTACAAAAACTATCTTTTTAAACTCTATTACAAAACTTGTTGTTTTTATTTGTTGGCTAGCCATTCTAGCTGACGGCTATGATTTAGGTATTTACGGGGCCGTTCTGCCTAAGCTACTGGAAGACAACAGCTGGGCACTATCACCAGCTCATGCTGGTACAATTGCAAGCTATGCTTTGTTTGGTATGTTTATTGGCGCTATTCTAGTTGGAACTATTACAGATCTAATTGGACGAAAATGGACGCTTATATGCTGTTTAGCACTTTTTTCTATCACAATGGGCCTAGCTGCACTTGCTCCTTCTCCTGAATTATTTGGACTATGGCGATTTATCGGAGGAATTGGACTAGGCGGTGTCATTCCAACAGCTTCCGCACTTACTGTTGAATATTCACCCAAAAAGCGACAATCTTTTATTTATGCTCTTATGTTTACTGGCTATCCTTTAGGTATCGTGTTAGGCGCTATTTTGTCCATGTTTATGTTAGAAGACTTCGGATGGAGAATTATGTTTGGCATCGGAATGATTCCACTACTCCTCATTCCTTTCATTATTCGTTATTTACCTGAATCCATTCAATTTTTGTTATCACGTAACCGCCAAGAAGAAGTGGATAAAATTCTTAATCGTTTTCAAATTGAATTCCATGCAAAAGAGAAAACTCATCAACCCCCATCTAATATACGAAAGAAAAATGGATTTCTTACTTTATTCTCAAAAGAATACATAAAAGCAACGCTGCTTTTTTGGATCACTTATATAATGGGGATGTTTTTAATATACGGTTTAAATACTTGGTTACCTCAGATGATGCGACAGGCAGGATATCCTCTTGGATCTAGTTTATCATTTCTACTTATGCTAAATATTACCGCCGCTATCGGTGCATTATTTGCTGGAGCAATCGCAGATCGTATAGGAGCCAAAATTGTTATTAGCATTTCCTATCTTATGGCAGCTGTATGTATTGGACTATTAACAATTAAACCATCTGTTACAATCATTTATCTTTTAATTGGTCTTGCTGGAATTGGATCGGTCGGTATTACTCAAATATTAAATGCATATGTGACACAATACTTCCCATCCCATATCCGAGCTACTTCCTTAGGCTGGGGACTTGGACTTGGCCGAGTTGGCGCAATTACTGGTCCTATTCTTGTCGGTATTATTATGACAATGCAATATGACTTAGTATGGAATTTTTACTTATTCTCATTTGCAGGTCTTCTTGCAGCTATATCTGTTTTCTTTATTCCTACAAAATAAAAAGAGCACAAACTTACTTGTGCTCTTTTTCGTATACCGCAAACAACATATCTCGAAACAATGTATTTAAACTCTCAATATCGATCCCTGATCCCTTTTCAATTCCTTTTACATATTGCTGATAGTAATGAATTTGTTCTTCCAAAAATTGATTCAACACATCAATTTTTAATCCAACATCTAATTCAGTACCTGCCTTTTTCTTTATTAACAACTGTTCAATTTCATCTAATACGCTACGCTCCAATGATAATTCTGTAATTAATCGATCGAATTCTACAGGAGGCAAAGTTGTTTTCTCCTCTAGCCACTTACAAGCCAAAATAGGACGCAATACATAAAAGTACTTTTTTAATTTTACATTCTCATCTTGCAAAAATTCACGATAATTTTTTGAAGCCATATGTAAGTAATGATATATCGTCGCTTTCGGATCGAAGTTCTTTTCACTCATTTGCTGAAGCTGTTCTGGAAAATTAGAGTTTTTCGAATAAAAAATGGGTGATCGAATCCATTCGAGTAAAGCTGGGTTTGACTTTGCAAATAGTTGTAACGCTTTTTTAATATCCCATCCGCTTATATCTAAATCATCACTAATCGGATACTCAATTACATCTCGTTTATCATGAATGGATAAATACCATTCTACCGGGTGCATATAAACGAATCTAACATCATAATCACTATCTTTTGATGGAAATCCCCATGCACGACTCCCTGACTCCACAGCGAATAAAATTTTCACATCATTTTCTTTCTCAATTCGTTCTAACTCCAACTTAATTTTCTCTCTCATTTCATACCCTCTCCATTTTTTGATTATTTCCTTGGAAATTCGACAAATATATTACTAAGTTTACTACATACTAAAATAGCTGTCAGAAAATTTCCGACAGCCTGTCAAAATTCGTTATTTTTTACTTGTTCTTTTCAGTTACACTAACCGCAATTCGTTCAAACTCTTTTTGAATCTCCTCTTTGTATGCATCTACTTTTGAAAAGTCCATAGCAGCAATATAAATTCGTTCTAATTTATCACGAACTGATTTCGCTTTCGCTAAAAAAGACATCGCCTCGTTCATTTTTGCTTTATATTGAATAGAGACGTCACGAATTTCCTCCGCATACTTCTCATCCGTCCCTGGTGTTACAATAAGGGCATACATATCTATAATTTCATCACCTTCGCGGCTCGGAAAATATTCATGTGGTGCGGTGCTATCGAAAATCGCAAACCCTAATTCTCTTACGATCACCATATCAAGGCTATTTGGATCAAACCCACAATGATATACTTCAACTTCAAATCCTTTTTCTTCTGCTGCCTTAGCTAATTTTTTGAGCATTGTTGATTTCCCAGAACCTGGGCGTCCTTTTATAAAATAACGATGTGGTAATCCTTCTGTTAAATTAGGAACAAAATCAACTGCTCCTTTCGGTGTAGCTGCTCCTAAAAACCGATGTTTCACAAGCGATTGTTTCCCAACTTTATCTGTAAATAATTTCTGAATGAGCTGCTCGGTTAGTTCGTTCGCTTTATTAAAATCAATATTACTAATATATATTTTCTCCCACTCATCATGTATAACTAATGCCTCGTTAAAACGAGCGTAAGCAGCTTGAAAAGCTTTGCTTGCTTCTGAAACAAATCGTTCAATTTCCACTTTCTGCTTTCTTAACTTATCTGAATCCCAAGCAATTCCTAAATTAATATACTCCTCGACAACTCCTGGCATTTTTGGCTCAATAACATGCGGTGATGTTCCATCAACAATTCCTACTTTTAACTTCGGGATGATGACACCATCAACCGATTTATTATCAGAAGAACAATGTAAAAATTCAATATCATATCCCTTTTCAACCCATTCACGACCTATTGCCTTAATTAAAGAAGATTTTCCCGTTCCAGGTCCACCCTTTAAAATAAATAATCTGTTTAGTCCTTTTAAATTCTCTTCATATAAATTATGAAATCCTCTAGCTGTATTTCCACCAGCATAATAATTCAATACATTCCCTGTCACTGCACTCACTCCTTCGCAGCATTCTATTTACATAAACTACAATATGCGAGCAACTTTATTTGGGTGAATACCTATTTTGTGTTGCACAGAAAAAGGAAATGAATTACAATTTCATTATCACGAAGATTCAGAACTTTAAATTGAATATACCTTTATCAAGAGAGGCAGAGGGACCGGCCCTTTGAAGCCCAGCAACCTCAGTTTATACAAACTGAATAGGTGCTAATTCCTGCAAAATGCATTGCATTTTGAAAGATAAAACGTAACTATTGTGTGCAAAACTCATCTTTCTTGATTATGAAAGGTGAGTTTTTTATATTTCAAAATATATACTTGGAGGTATTTAAAGTGAAAGTAATTGACCTATCCCAAACATTTGAAAACAATATGTCTCAATTTCCTGGAACACCAAAAATCAATTTAGAAGCCATTACAAGCGTTGAAGAAACAGGTTATCAAGTTACAGATTTTCATTCTGTCGTTCATGTTGGTACACATTGTGATGCTCCTGCTCATTTCATTTCAGGCGCAACGACTATTGATCAATTGCCCCTAGACCAATTTGTAGGTGAAGCTGTTCTTATCGACGTAACTCATGTACAAGAACGAAAACTACCTAAAGAAGTATTACACAATGCTGACATAAAAGAAGATGATATTGTCATTTTCCATTCCAACCTATCTAATAAATGGAATACAGAAGCGTATGAACAAGAAGCCTTTTATCTTTCCGAAGAATTAGCTGAAGAATTAGTTCAATTAAAAGTAAAATCTGTCGGTTTAGATTTCATTTCTCCTGACGAGGTAACGACAGAAACATCGCCAATTCATCACATACTACTTGGGAATAATATTTATTTAATCGAAAACTTAACAAACTTAGATGCCATTAATGCGAAACGTTTCTTTTTCTCAGCGGCACCTTTAAAAATTAAAAATAGCGACGGTGCTTTCGCAAGAGCATTCGCTGTAATTTTTTAAACAAACTATACAAAAAAGCAAAGATCATCATTGACCTTTGCTTCTATTTCTTTTATTTAAACTAAGAAAGAATTGCTCAACGCGAGGACGTAACCAAGCTAAATAATCTTTCTCTTTCTTCTTTGTACAAACTATTTCTTCCCCATCAACCATTCCGACAAGCTCTAGCTCTAACAGTTGCCTCGTAAATGCTAACATATTTATTTCTTCTTCCGGATACTCTTCTTTTAATTTCTCCTCAATTTCCCCTAATAAAAAACCGTCACGCATCATTGCCAATGCATCAATCCAAAGTGGCGGCATTTCATATTTTTCTCCTGTAATTGTATCTTTTACAATATAATTCTTTTGCTCTTTTCGAAATTGAATCGCGTGTAAGCATACAGTCGAATTTAATGTTAATTCCATCATACCACCTCTTTCATAATATCTGCATAGAAAAAAGGATGCGCGTGCACTCCTTCTTTTTCTAACACTACCGAACCGTTACATGAATAACAAATCTCATGTCGATATTTTCCTCCATTATAAACGAAGTATTTTATAAAAAAAAACCCTTCTCGAAACATTTTATAAAATGTTTATATTTACGCAACAAGAACACTTTTCTGAAAAATATTTTCTTCTAGCGCATTATGCTATCGGTAAAAAAATCTCCACCTTCATTCCTAGCTCTCCGCTACTTTGAATCGCAATACTTCCTTGCTACTCCTCATGATCAATACAAAAACTCTACATATTATCTCATTAAATGATAAGGAAATTACTTTCAGAGCAATCTGTAACCTTATAACGAGAAAAGGAAGGAGATTTCCCCTTCCTTTTCATCACAATTTATATCCACCTTACTCGATCATGTAGCAATCCATCCGTAAAGTCATTTCCACCAACTACAAAATCATTCATATATAAATTCAAATATTCTCCGTACTTACTTTCTGTATTTAATAATAATTCCTCTACATAATAGGCACCTTGTTTAAAGTTATCGAACAGTAAACTACACAAGCCAGCATAAATGCCACATCCTACTTGGAAGTATGTCGCATTCGTTTTATATTTATGAAAAACTTGACTACTATTCATCACGTTATACATATAAGTCTCGCTATTTTCATAAACGAGTAATACACCGACTAGATCCTCGCCCGCAATCTCTTCTTCGGCTGGATTAAATACTTTACGATTCCAATTCCATAGATCTTCTACCTTATCTAAGTTCTGTCTAATTATATTTGTTGTATACTCGTTAATTCGGTAAAGAAACCCTACTTCCATGTTAAAGTTTTTCCCTAAAATTAAAACTTCCTCATGCGGCATCAAACAACCATAAAATTCTTTCTCTCCCAACTTTACTTTATACTCTGAAGCATATACATCTTCATAAAAGTAAAGAGGACGATGATGACTCATATACATCGGATAACTCCATATCGCTTCATCTAGAAATCGCTCTACTGCCCATGAAGCATACAGTGTATGAGGCTTTATAAGTGCTGTATCATTCAAAAATGACGTATCATGTTCTACTATATAGCATGCTTTTGGCTTTTCATTTGGACGTTCCTTCATAAGTTCAACAACCATCCATTGAACAACACCTGGGTTCATACCTGAGCCTATAATTGCTTTTGTATTTGTAAATTTCTCTTTTTCCTTCTCAAACCGCGTATATCTTTCCGTAAGTTGAAAGCCGATTAAACTATCGTCCTGATCTACTGCCTCATTTTCCAAAGCTGAATTAATATAACAAATTCCAAGTTCATTACAACAGCTTAATACTCTGATCGTATCTGCCCCTGAAACATCAATCACAACGCTCGTACTACTTTCTTTTAAATGTTTTTTAAATGTCACTACATCTTGGAGATCTATTTCGGATAAAAACAATTGATCTTCCAAATTTGGAAACAACTCGTCATAATACGTCCTATCTTTTTGTTTTATATCAACCAAATAAAATGTAACATTCTTTATCACTTCATAAATCGGGTCTTTTTCATTTACTATCGCTTGATTTAAAATCGCTAAAACTGCTTTTGCTGCTCCACCAGCACTACCAAGTAATGTAATCGATAACGAATTTGGAAACTGCTCCACCAACAAAACCCCTTTAATATATTAGTTAAGCAGTTCTCCCTCAAAAAAATAAATTGAATACATCAAAAGATAGCTCGTACATATTCTTTATAATTTAGTACAA
Organism: Bacillus cereus group sp. Bc031; assembly: GCF_027716265.1. NCBI lineage: Bacteria > Bacillati > Bacillota > Bacilli > Caryophanales > Bacillaceae > Bacillus > Bacillus cereus group sp. Bc031. Next base: position 81,230 of record NZ_JAQFUL010000004.1, on the reverse strand, counting down.
AATTTCCTCTTCAACAGTCATACTAACATATTTATATTCAATTCATTTTTCCCCTCATATTCAGATCAAGCTAAACAAATAGGCTCGACCTTTTCTTCTGCATATAAAAGAAAAAGCCAGCCCTTTCAATTAACTTACGGACAATGGACAGATTTTACATGTTGAATATTTACATACATTTTCGCATCACGCGCTTTTAATATTTCAATATGCCCTTCATCAATCTTCGCCATCTTTCCGATTTTATTATATTCCTCACCTAAATCGAACACCATAATTTTTCCAGACATTTTAATAAGTTGTTCTTCAAACGTTCGAGCTAACGTAATATTTAAGGGATTCACGGGGAGTTCATTTTTATTGAGGGCGTAAGGCACTTGATTTTCTTTATACGGAATTAACCATTTCAAGTGTTTTAAAGATATATATACAGTTTTATAAACTGGACTATAAAAAACAATATAATCGTTCATTACACTTGTAACATACCCATGTATTGGAGCATTTCCTGCTACATAAATTTCCGTAAAAATCCCTTTGGAAGTACTTAATACTTTCCTCAAAGAAATTGAAGGTGACTCTCTCTTAATTACAGAATCCACATCTGGTTTTAAGATTTCTTCATCATGTGGTCGTAAAAATTTATAATATTGTACATGGTATAAAGATATATATACGTAGTCTTGTCCATTGTAAAGAACAACGATATCATTTCCTACGTCTATTAATACACCTTTAAACCTTTTTTCACCAATTAATTTAACATATATATTTTCTCCAATACTTTTGTTTAACTCATTCATCTATATCCTCCTTCCTATGAATTTCTTCTTTCCTGTCTTTCATTTCTAAAAAAATAATCAGGGCAAAGTTCTGTTTTAATAGTAAGTAATTCCTTTTCATACTATTGAAATAAGAAATTGTTCTTCTCTTTCCCTCATAATGCCCCTCTTATTTATTAAACATTATTCATCTTCATTCTTTTTACATTTAACTACTTGACTCACACTCTTAATATGAGACTTAACTATATAAATCACTTCATCGCAGTTTACTAGTGTAATGCAGCCATGGTGTACCTCACTTAACAAACCTTCCACACATTCTGGACCACCACGATTAATTTTTACCCACTTATACTTCAAGTCTTTTAATATATCTAGAAAAGTATCCTCATCAGAGCAGAAACATGAACTATAGCAATCACCACATTTACTTTCTTTTACTTTCTTAACTAGACTCTTCACATGCTTCAAGTGATAATATACTAATTCACCATGTGGTAATAGTAACGTTAGATAATCTTTGCCTAACGATACAAGCTCACCAACTCGACTTTCTGGTCCGCGAAGGTTTACTTTGACAGTCTCACCAACTAAACATTTAATTTGGTCACAACATAATACATTCTCCAATTTCGTATCCCCCTTTCTTATTATCTTCCTCTACTTGATTGTCTTTGTGCACGAGCACGACCTGAATTATTGCTACTTTCCTTACTATCGTCGCTCTCATCGCTCTCTCCACAAGCTAAAGCATTATAGTTAACACTTTTAATATGCTTTATTGCAATTAAGATAATTTCTTCTTTTACGATTAATGTTACGAAGTCACAAGAAACATCTTGTAAAATGCCTTCCACTTTCTCTGGACCACCGCGATTAATTTTCACCCAGCAATATTTGAAACTTTCAAGCAGTTCTTCAAAGTCTTCTGCACAGGCGCAATCTTCCCACTCGCAATCACTTGATCCACATTCTTTCGCATTTTTTGTGATACTCTTTAGATGTTTAAGTTGATAGTAATAAAGCTCACCTTTTTCATTCTGCAATACGAAGTAGTCCGGACATACTGATATTATTGTTCCTTTTTGAGATTCTGGACCACCCCTGTTTACTCTCACAAAAGATCCAATTAAGTCTTTCAAAAAATCACAATGAAATAAACTCACGAGAAAACCCCTTCCATTAATTTATAAGCTTTTGCACTGATAGTATATGTATCTGTACAGGTTACGTTCTCTATGTTTGTCCTAGCTAGAAAAAAATATGCTTTTAACATGGTAGACTACTACCTATCAAAATTTGAGGAAAGGCTAAGAACTCCTTATGCTTTTAATATCTTTAAACAAAAAAATCCCTTATGAAGATACATTTCTGCATATCTTCATAAGGGATTTCCCATAGTTTAATCTTCGTCTTTAACATCCATATCTTCTGGAATTGGTTCGTTCAATATTTCTTCCACTAATTGCTTATATTTCTCCATTTGTTCTAAATGTGTATTGAATTGTTCTTTATTTAATAAATATTGCTCTCCATCAAATAGTGCACGAATTTTCTTTTGCTGAATTAACTCTTCAATATACGACTTTGGTAAATTTAAATACTCCGCAGCTTCTTCTACTGTTATATACAACTCGTTCATTCCTTTATTATTTTTTCCTATATACTGTATCTTACTTTATTTTTGTAAACAAATAAAAAAGATTTTGTAAATGCAACCTAAAAAGCAGGTAGATGCATTCCATATATTGTATAATAGTATATAGTAAGAATTTTTTAAATATAGAATGGTATTACCCATTTACACAAAGGAGAGTTAACATATGGCTACTCGTCACATCATTACAATGTTAGAAAAAACATTACAAATTGAAACAGAAAACACAATTTCTCATTTAACTGCATCTTTATCTGATCGTATTCTTTCTCAAAGCGTAGCAATACAGGAAAACAATTGTTACCATACAATTGGAGAATGGTACAAAAATCATTTCTTATTCCAACAAGATGATTTCCTTTGGGCTAAATACGTTTTCTATGACGCATATTGTGAGGAAATAAAAAAACAAGGTCATCTTACAAAACGTGTTCGCCAAATATTAGAATCATTAGCTCGAATGCATGGAAAACAGTACATTGCTTCTATATTAAACATGCCATTTCCTAACGAACGAGCTAAAGGAACAGCATAATGTAATACAGTTCTGCGTCAGCAAAACATAGATTCATTATTTTCTAGGAAGATTCACAAATAAAATGTTCATGTCACATGAACTGATGAAACCGGTGTCATTATAATGATTGAAAATATAGTAAACAGGAAAACCCCCATTTACCTCTCTCATCATTCGAATAGAGAAGTAAATGGGGGGATACTTGTTCCTTTACTATTTCATCATCTGCTTAATCAATTCTCGATTTCTCTTCTTAAATACCTCATTATGCGAAGAAACCATTCCATACTCACTTGCATCTGGCTGAATAAATTGTTTCGCTTTATTCACAGCATTTCCAGCATCTTGGAATGCTCCCGCAATTAAGTGTAATTTTCCTTCATGCTTTAAAATATCCCCAGCAGCATATAATCCGTCTACTGAAGACTCACTATTTGCATTCCCTGCAATATAAAAATTATCTATAATCGCAACGTCTAACTCACTATTTTCTAATAATGTAATGTCACGTTCATATCCATGATTAATAATAACTTCATCAATAGGTAAATGAGAAACTTCACCTGTCTCATGATTCGTTAATTCTACATATTCAATCGCTTCATGACTATCACCAGCAATTAATTTTGTAATCGATGTATGAAAGAAACACTCAGCTGAGCTGTTCAGCAGTTGCTTCACTTGTGCTTCATGACCAGATAATTCTTCTTTTCTATATGTTACATATACTTTTTTCGCGATTGGTTCTAATTCATTTGCCCAATCAACGGCAGAATTTCCTCCGCCGGAAATAATGATCGTTTTATCTTTGAAACGCTTTAAAGACTTCACTGTATAATTTAAATTCGATACTTCAAATCGCTCAGCACCTTCAATTGATAACTTTTGTGGTTTCAATATACCACTTCCAGTTGCCACAATAACTGTTTTTGAAAAGTGTTCTTTTCCATCGTTTGCTTTTAACGTAAAAGTGCCATCTTTATTACGAATAATCGATTCTACTTTTGTATTTAATACAACTTCCGGCTGAAATGTTAACCCTTGTTGTACAAGTTGCTCAATTAATTTATCACCTGTAACTGGTAATAGTCCACCTACATCCCAAATCATCTTCTCTGGATAAACATGTATTTTTCCACCTAGCTGTGGTTGAAATTCTATTATTTTCGTTTTCATTTCTCTGAGTCCACTATAAAAAGCTGAATAAAGCCCTGCAGGTCCTCCGCCTATCACAGTTACATCAAACAATTCTTCTCGATTCATTCGTGCTCACTCCTCAGCTACTAATAATTGATTATCATTCTCAATAAAATATAACCTGTTTCCGCAAAATTTACAATTAAAATTACTATTGACAATACAACTAGATAAAATTATATTATTTAATGAATCAATAGTGATAATCATTATCAATTTGTTAATAATTAGAAAATTTGAGGTTACATCTTCTTTTATTAGTATGGTTAATACTATATTGTGACATCTCACATTCAAAATTTTTAATAAATATTTTGTATTACCACTACTCTTTCAAAAAGATTGCAGTTAAACAAATTATCGTATACACATATCATCTATTTAAAGGAGACAGACGATGAAAAAGTTATTTATTTCACTAACAGTTCTTTTCGTCCTTGTTATGAGCGCTTGTAGCAATGGCTCTACAGACAAAAAGAACGATGCAAAAGGTAGTAAATCAGAAACCATTACATACCAATCTGAAAATGGTAAAGTAGAAGTTCCTGCAAATCCAAAACGCGTTGTTGTTTTATCATCATTCGCTGGTAACGTAATGTCATTAGGTGTAAATCTTGTTGGGGTAGATTCATGGTCTAAACAAAACCCACGTTTTGATAGCAAACTTAAAGACGTTGCTGAAGTATCAGATGAAAATGTTGAAAAAATCGCTGAACTAAATCCAGATTTAATCATCGGTTTATCAAATATTAAAAATGTCGATAAGTTAAAGAAAATCGCTCCTACTGTAACATACACTTACGGAAAAGTTGATTACTTAACACAACATTTAGAAATCGGTAAGTTATTAAACAAAGAAAAAGAAGCAAAAACTTGGGTTGATGACTTCAAGAAACGTGCACAAGAAGCTGGTAAAGAAATTAAAGCAAAAATCGGTGAAGATGCTACAGTTTCTGTTGTAGAAAACTTCAACAAACAGCTTTATGTATACGGCGAGAACTGGGGCCGCGGAACAGAAATTCTGTACCAAGAAATGAAATTAAAAATGCCTGAAAAAGTAAAAGAAAAAGCATTAAAAGAAGGTTACTACGCATTATCTACTGAGGTATTACCTGAGTTTGCTGGTGATTACTTAATCGTAAGTAAAAACAAAGATACTGATAACTCATTCCAAGAGACAGAATCATATAAAAACATCCCAGCAGTAAAAAATAATCGTGTATACGAAGCAAACATGATGGAATTCTATTTCAATGATCCACTTACATTAGATTTCCAACTAGACTTCTTCAAGAAGAGCTTTCTTGGTAAATAATACAAACATGAGGAATTCTTATTTTAAGAATTCCTCTTCCTTTATTCTATGAAAAGAAAAGATGTGAAACGAATGACAAAAGAACATGACAATACACGTTCTATAGCTTTTACATACAAATTAATTTTAAGCATAATTGCATTCTTTCTTATTTTTATGGTAGCAATGGTATTAGGTGCTGCAGATACTTCAATAAAAGACGTATGGTCAGCACTCACTTCCTCCGCTAAAGGGGATAAAATATCTATTATTCGCGAAATACGTTTGCCCCGTGAAGTTGCCGCTATTTTTGTAGGAGCTGGACTTGCTGTTTCTGGAGCAATTATGCAAGGATTAACACGAAATCCACTTGCAGATCCTGGATTACTCGGGCTATCTGGTGGAGCAAATGCTGCGCTTGCACTAACCCTTGCTTTCAACCCTTCCATCAGCTATCTTTACTTAACATTAGCTTGCTTTATCGGTGCTGCAGTTGGTGCAATTATGGTATTTGGAATTGGTATGGTGAAAAAAGGAGGGCTCTCCCCTCTTCGAATTGTATTAGCTGGTGCTGCCGTTTCAGCATTTCTACTCGCAATTTCAGAAGGAGTCGGCATTTACTTCAAAATTTCACAAGATGTATCACTTTGGACTGCTGGAGGTGTAATTGGAACTACTTGGAGCCAATTGAAAGTTATTATTCCAGTCATTTCAATTAGTATCTTTATCGCTATCTTACTAGCAAAAAAATTGACAGTTCTTAGTTTCAGTGAAGAAGTGGCTATTGGACTAGGTCAAAAAATTATTGTTATTAAAACCATTCTATTTATCATTATCATCTTACTTGCAGGTGCGTCTGTAGCACTTGTCGGAAATATGGCATTTATCGGTTTAATGGTACCTCACATGGTACGCCCAATTGTCGGGCCAGATTACCGATTTGTTATACCGATGTCAGCAATTGCTGGGGCTTCCTTTATGCTACTTGCAGATACAATCGGACGTACCATTAACGCTCCGTACGAAACACCAGTTGCCGCTATTGTCGCAATTGTAGGATTACCATTCTTCCTATTTATTGTACGTAAAGGAGGAAAAATGTTCTCATGATACCATCTATTCTAAGAAAACAACGTCTTATCATACTCGCTTTACTTATACTAACCATTACAACCATTGTAATTGGAATGGGGCTCGGTTCAACATCTTTATCTTATGATCGACTACTCCCAACGTTAATGGGACAAGGAACTTTTAAAGAGGAGTTCGTTTTATACTCTTTAAGACTACCTAGAATTATCATTACATTATTAGCTGGTATGGCTCTCGCTTTATCAGGAGCTATTCTGCAAGGAATTACCCGAAATGATTTAGCTGAACCTGGTATTCTCGGAATCAACTCTGGGGCCGGTGTTGCTGTTGCTATTTTCTTCTTATACTCTCCAATAGATGTAGGTTCATTTCTTTACTTACTACCTATCGTTGGATTTATCGGAGCGTTTCTGACAGCTGTTCTAATCTACGTATTTTCATATAGTAAATCAACTGGACTTCAGCCGGTGCGATTAACATTAACCGGTATCGGTTTTGCATTTGCACTATCTGGAATGATGATTGTCCTTATTTCATCCGCAGATCGTATGAAAGTAGACTTTATTTCAAAATGGATTGCCGGAAATATTTGGGGAGATGACTGGATCTTCGTTTTAGCAATGCTCCCATGGTTAATCGTATTCATTCCGTTTGTTTTCTATAAAGCAAATCGATTAAACATTTTAGCATTAAACGAACCAGTCGCAATTGGCGTTGGAATTGAAATTGAAAAAGAACGCAGATACTTATTAGTGGCAGCCGTTGCGCTTGCAGCTGCAGCTGTTTCCGTAACAGGAGGAATTAGCTTTATTGGACTAATGGCTCCTCACATCGCAAAATCTTTAGTAGGTCCAAGGCATCAAATCTTCATGCCTATCGCCCTTTTAATCGGCGGATGGCTATTACTATTAGCAGACACAATTGGACGAAATATCGTTGAACCTAACGGTATCCCAGCAGGTATTGTTGTCGCTTTAATTGGTGCTCCTTACTTTATGTATTTGTTGCTTAAGAAGGCGTAAAAAACACCCTCAAGAATGAAATCTTGAGGGTGTTTTTATCTCCAGCATTTTATTCACTTTTATACATATCAACGCGTTTTACAAAATCATCAGCGACACTGAAATAGATAGCGTAGCCCTCCTTGCGGTATACAAGGGCATCACTATCTATCCCTTCTTCTATTCCATACGGCTCACCTAACCAACTCTTTAACTCATTTACAGGAATATTCATATGTAACCAAATTTTTTTAACTTTTGAAGGAAACATATCCAGGTTATAATCACCATAAGTAACAGTATTAGCTGCATCACAAGCTGTACACTTTGCTTCCTGTAAAGCATCAGGTGTACCAAATTCTTGTTTCACTGCAGATTGTTCTTGTCCAATCACATTCAATCCAAATGGTCCCAAATTCCCGTCAATTAAAGCTGTTTCTAGAACCTGTTTTAGTTCTTGCTTTGTTTTAACTTTAAAATTATAAGAAGAACCAGCGCTATCATTCACCGATATTGATGGAATTGACTTATCTGCATCCGATTCTTTTGCAAGAGTAGTATTTTCTTGAGAAGAACTCTTCTCTCCATTACTACGCCATACTATTTTCTCTCCATGCCAAGCACTGTTACTGTCCTCTTTCATCAAGTACATTCCACTTATACCAAATAGCATCAATATACCCATGCCAAGTGGAATATAGATTCTTTTATCTTTTTTTATAACCTGTAGTACACCTTTCACCTTATTGAAGGTCTTTGAAAGTCTTTCATTAGTTGTACAAGCGAGTAAATATTTATAGAAAGAATCCCATCCCTGTGTCTTTTTATACAATCTTTTCAAACTAATCATAACAGCGAATGGTACCTCTTCATTTTGTGATATTCGGTAAAAAGAATTTACTTTCTGACGCTTCGATTTCATAAATCGAGCAAGTAAAATAGCAAGGTATTGAGAAGAGCTAAACTCTTTTAATTCTTCACCAGGATATAAATCATGCTCATCTTTTCGTTTAACCATACGCATTTCATAGTCCAAAATCAGATTTAATTTTTGATTCTCTTTCAAACCATGATGCAAAAATTTCATTGTAAACTCAATCTTTGTCATCAAACCTAAATTCCTAAGATCATGATCATGAACTACCATCGGTAATTGTTTAAATAACTCTGCAGTAAAGGTGATAAAAGTATCCTTTTCTTTTTCGTATAGTTCTAACGATTTGCACATAAGCGCTGCAAATTTTAATAAGTTCGCATAATATTTAATACTTTTCCCATTCTTTATAATTGTTCGTTCCATAATTGGATACTTGCTAACGTGTTGATAAAACTGGTTAGATACTTGGACTGCTTTGTCAATTTCTTTTTTCTGTAATAAAGATTGTATATGAGAAATCGTTTCTATTGCCCATGTTACTACCTGTCCTTGCTCACCTTTAATTAATTGCAATTTATAAACGTTATCTTGCAAATATAACTTTTGAAATTCTATGCCACTCTTTTTCAGCTGCTTATTAACAGTTACAAATGCGCCACCATATAAACTCAATTGAACATACTTATAATGGGTTTTTAATTGTTCCAGATCCACCTTCAACTGTTCATTATATTTATCCCACATTTGTCGTACATTCTCTTGCGCGTTTACTATTTTTAAAGCATCTGGGTCTAATAATTTTGCAAGTCCTTTAACTAAGAAGGAGCCTCCAAACCCCATAATTAACGATGCCATTATTTGTGATACAAGCTGCACAAATTTTTTCCCTGGAAGCCTACTTTGTATATCTCTTAATAATTCTGTATATTGACCATATGCCTCATAGTAATTTTGAAAGTTTTTAATCGTGGTATCCATTGAAAGGTTCATTCTTTTCTTTAACCCCTCAAAAACATTACCTGTAAAATATAATTTTTTAAATAAATGTCCATGTTGATTTTTTGATATTTCTTCAAGAAATTCATAATACACTTTCCCTAAATATGGAAAACTTAGTATCCTCTTCAGCTCATCTCTAATTTCGCCCACCTGAGTTAATTGAAAAAAACGGGTAATATATTGTGAATACATTTCTTTATTATCTGGATTTTGTAAGGGCTTAAAGACTTCTTCTTCTAGCATTTTATTCCGTTTTTCAATACTTTCATGAATTTTTTGGAAAAGTGCCTCTCCTACTCTCTCGACAAAAGATTCAATTTCTTCTGCTACATTATGAGTAAGTTGCTCATATAATTGTTTTTTGGTTTCTAAATACAGCTCTACTGGATTATCAGCTTGCTCTTTTTCTTTTATATAACTCAAAACAGATTCCCCAACAAATCTAAAATATCTAATCCATCTACAGACGTAGACAAAATAGAACCCGCATCCGTTATATCCACAACACTATTCACTACATCTAAAGCGTCCAAATGAGTAGTATCAATCACATCTATATCTATATTCGGGGATATGAATTCTGGACTTGTATCAATTGTCATCCCTTCCCCTAGTGGATTCGAGTTCATATCATATAATTTTTCTCCTGTAGCTGTATTCATTGTTAAGCCACCCGAACTATTAGGCTGTGAGTACCCTATTATCCCTTCAACATTATCATGAAAAGTTTCCCCACCATACATATTTTGGCTAGAAGAAACGGTATGTCCACCTCCAAAATCAAAGGTCGTTCCATCATACGCATTCTCTTGAACACGAGCAATTGTTTCTCCATGACCATCCATTATAACGCCACCACCTTCAACAGGAGACGGCTGATACTCCGCGACCACTTCTCCGCTTCTGCTTTTCAAATCATATCCGCCAGTCAAATTCGGTAAAATAATCTTTTCTTCCAAACTATCATTAGTAGACTGTATTCCCTGAAATAATTGATTCATTAACATTTCACTATTCCCCAAACCTTATCCATCCCTTCATTCTCTTCACTTTATCAGTTATTCTCCCCAAAATATGTATATACTTTTCTAAACTACTTATATTTTATGCTTATCTATCCTTAATAAAAGTTACAATATTTACCTCATTATATCATTAAATTAAATTATCCCCTTAAAAGGATTTAATATTTATAAAAAAATCTACTGCAATAGATCCTTTTCCGAATCTATCGCAATAGACAAAACACTCCATAGCTAACTACTGCTGTCCATACCCTTCAAACTTCTTCGCCAAATTCTCCATCTCGTCTTCTGGCAATAGCTTCGGTTCCCCGATGCTTTTCGTTTGATAATAAATTTGCGCACAAAATTCAATTTCTTCTGCAACGGTAAATGCCATTTTTATATGATTTGCACCTGCAATTAAACCGTGGTTCGCAAGTAAAACGGCACGACGATCAATCATTCCTTCAAAAGCAGCCTCTGCTAATTGCTTCGTACCAAATGTTTCATACGGTGCACAGCGAACATTTGGGCCTGCGAAAGCAATTAAATATGATACTGCCGGCAGTTCCCATCCTAATGATGCAATCGTCTTCGCATAGGGAGAATGTGTATGCACAAGCGCATTTATATCTTCACGCTTTCTATAATAAATAAGGTGCATATCGAGTTCACTTGATGGTTTTCTCTCTCCCTCTATTACATCGCCATCTAAGTTTAATATAACTACATCTTCAGGCTTCGTTTCATAATAATCTAAACCACTTGGGCTAATGGCAACAAGACCTTGCTCGCGATTGAAGATACTAATATTACCGCCTGTCCCCTTTGTTAAACCGCTAGAAATCATTTTCTTTCCGTACGCTACAATTTCTTCTCTCTCTTTTTGTAATAACATATACATCCCCCTAAGTATGAAGCTTATGATGACTGACTTTTTAACTCTATCTACTTATTGAAATAGCTTTTTTAAGTTCTCCGTAAACGGTGCTTTCACAATCCCTTTTTCCGTAATGATTGCTGTTACATTTTCATATGGTGTAACATCAAAGGCTGGATTATATACTTTACTTTCTTTCGGAGCAGAATATTGTCCGAATCGATTAATCACTTCAGAAGCATCTCTTTCCTCAATCGGAATTTCTTTTCCTGTCCGTGTTTTTAAGTCAATTGTCGGCGTTGGTGCCGCTACATAAAACGGAATGTTGTAGTATTTCGCTAAAATAGATACGCCTAATGTTCCAATTTTATTTGCTATATCACCATTTGCTGCCACACGGTCGCATCCAACGATTACCGCATCAATCTTCCCTTGTGACATAACCATAGCTGCCATATTATCTGTAATGACAGTGACGTCAATTCCCGCTCGCTGCAATTCTAATGCTGTTAACGTTGAACCTTGTAATCTAGGACGTGTCTCATCTGAATAGATTTTCAAGTCCCATCCTTTTTCTTTCGCTAAGTACATTGGAGCTGTCGCAGTACCATACTTAGTCGTCGCTAACGCACCTGCATTACAATGTGTTAATACTCCCATTCCATCATGGAATAATGTTAGTGCATGTTCTCCAATGTGACGGTTAATTTCTTCATCTTCTCTATGAATCTCTTTTGCCTCTTCTAATAATCTATCTTTCAACTGGGCGATTGATAAGTGTGCGTTCTCTGTCGCGACTGCCTCCATTCTTTCAAGTGCCCAAAATAAGTTTACTGCTGTCGGTCTTGATGTTGCCAAGTATGCACATACCTTTTTTACTTCCTCTATCAATTCTTCCACCGTATTTTGAGTAACTTCCTTGGCTCCTAAATACACACCGTAAGCTGCTGAAACACCAATCGCTGGCGCACCTCTTACTTTCATTACTTGAATGGCATCCCACACACCTTCAGCTGTCTTGAAAGATTCATAAACAACCTCATTCGGTAATAATGTTTGATCTAATAAAACTAAAGCATCATCTTTCCACTGGATTGGTATTAATTGCTCTTCCATCATCTTCTCCCCTTACTTCGCGTAGTGCATTGACTGTTCTTTTAACGTTTCTACAAAGCTTGTACCTGTTTTATATTGATTCGCTCGTAAAATAAATTTCTTTGCTACTTGAAGACAAATGCGTTCTGCTCTAGCACGTGCTTCCTCATTCTCAATACAAGTAATATCTTTTACTTTCGCAAGCCCAACAATACGACGAATTAACTCAAGACCTGTCACTGCAGCTGTATCCTCTAATACAGATTGTAAATATACTTCGTTAAAGCCTTCCTCCTTCGCCATGATTTCTGTCACATGAATATTCCAAGCATCTAGAAACTTCTTCTTAAATAGATCAATTACCTCTACCATTGTCGATTGTAACCAATCCATATACGTATCTTTCTCGGCTCCAGTTGACATTGTCGCATCTGCATTTACCCAAGCAAACATTAAATTCGCCATTACATTCCCAATGTCATAGCCCATTGGTCCATAAAAAGCAAACTCAGGATCAATTACCTTTGTGGAATCATTTTTTACAAAAACAGAACCAGTATGCAAATCACCGTGAATAAGCGCCTGTGCATTCGTCATAAAAGAAAACTTAAGTTTTGCTACTTCTATACGAAGCTCTTTATCACTATAAATATGTTCTCTAATCCACCCTTCATTTAACAGAAATAACTCATTACGCTTATTATGATTTGTAAATGGCTCAGCGTATACGAGTTCTTCTGTAATCTCACATAACTCAGGATTTATATAATTCTACACAAGTTCCTTCTTCTCTTTATGATTCATTACAACGTCCGATGTTAATAAGAGCGTATTTACCAAAAAGGTCGTTAAATCATCCGCAAGCCTCGGAAATATTTCATGATGTATAAGTGCTGTACGTAATATTGTGTGATCCGATAAGTCTTCCATTATGCAACAATTCATCACACTATCAAACAAATACACCTTCGGAACAAGTCCAGGTGCTAACTCTTCCTCTAACTGCAAAACATCCGATTCTATACGAATACGATTCGTCGACAACTTAAACTCATCTGAAATACGTGCTGTATCCCCAGCTTGCTTTACAATGACAGAAATGTTCTTCTGTTCATCCCAAACACGGAATACATAATTTAAATTACCATCGCCTATTTCTTTACACTGTAACCCCTTTGCATGTTCAAACTTACATAATTTCTCTTTCACATATACAATCACATCGCTAGCTTCCATTAAAAAATACTTCGTGAACTTAGACATGGTTTCCCCTCCACACTAATTGTAAGCGTTTTCTAAAAGCTATAAAAAATAATAGGATTAAATCTTTCATCCTATAATATATGTTCTTCTTTTTGAAATGTATATCTAGGTTTTATTATATCTTGTTAATATCTTGAGTCAATGTTTCTATATCATTGCAATATGCTTCCTAATTATATATTTGAGAGGACAAAAATTGTTCAAAAAGATTCTAGTTCATTTTATTTTATTTATCACACAATTCTTTGTAAAATAGAAATACGCAGTTCCTTTTCAAAAAGACAACTTCTAAGAAATATTTCCTTCCTAAGAATTGATACTTACATCATATCTCTAACATACACACTACTCTTTCAAGCACTCATTGAAAATTTATAAACTTAAAATTACCTTTCCATTCCCTGTTATCCTTAATTGAGAATAAATATTAATTAAATTGATATAAAGTTCGTTTATTCGCTTGACAAAATAACCACTTCTATATGATAATTAATATCGAATTAGAATTATTATAGTTAATTAAAAAATATATTTTATGAGCACACTATTTTTTGATGCTCAAAACCAACATTTAGGAGGAATTTTAATATGTTATTAATCGGCACAGAAGTAAAACCGTTTAAAGCTAATGCTTACCATAATGGAGAATTTATCCAAGTTACTGACGAAAGTTTAAAAGGAAAATGGAGTGTAGTTTGTTTCTACCCAGCTGACTTCACATTCGTTTGCCCAACTGAACTTGAAGACTTACAAAACCAATATGCAACTCTTAAAGAGTTAGGCGTTGAAGTATACTCTGTATCTACAGACACTCACTTCACTCACAAAGCATGGCATGATAGCTCAGAAACTATCGGTAAAATCGAGTACATCATGATTGGTGACCCAACTCGCACAATCACTACAAACTTCAACGTTTTAATGGAAGAAGAAGGTCTTGCTGCTCGCGGTACATTCATCATCGATCCAGACGGCGTTATCCAATCTATGGAAATCAATGCTGACGGTATCGGCCGTGACGCAAGCATTCTTGTTAACAAAATTAAAGCAGCTCAATACGTACGTAACAACCCAGGTGAAGTTTGCCCAGCTAAATGGCAAGAGGGTTCTGCTACACTTAAACCAAGCCTTGACCTTGTAGGCAAAATCTAAGGAGTTCGATCAAAATGATACTAGATGCAGATATAAAAACACAACTATCCCAATATCTTCAATTAATGGAGAACGATATTTTACTTAAAGTAAGCGCAGGAGACGATGACGTATCTAAAGATATGTTAGCTCTAGTAGACGAATTAGCTACTATGTCATCTAAGATTACAGTAGAAAAAGTTGAATTAGAGAGAACACCAAGCTTTAGCGTAAACCGCCCTGGTGAAGACACTGGTGTCGTATTCGCTGGTATTCCATTAGGACACGAATTTACTTCATTAGTGTTAGCTTTACTACAAGTAAGTGGACGCGCTCCAAAAGTTGAACAAAAATTAATCGATCAAATTAAAAACATTCAAGGCGAATATCATTTTGAATCTTATATCAGCCTAAGTTGTCATAACTGTCCTGATGTTGTACAAGCTCTTAACGTAATGAGCGTTCTTAACTCTGGTATTACACATACTATGATTGATGGCGCTGCATTCAAAGAGGAAGTAGAAAGCAAAGACATCATGGCAGTACCAACAGTTTTCCTAAACGGCGAATCTTTCGGCAGCGGTCGTATGACACTTGAAGAAATTTTAGCTAAAATGGGTGACGGTCCAGATGCATCAGAGCTTTCTGATAAAGATCCATACGATGTTCTTGTTGTTGGTGGCGGCCCTGCTGGCGCAAGTGCAGCAATTTATGCAGCACGTAAAGGCATCCGCACTGGTATCGTTGCTGAGCGCTTCGGTGGTCAAGTAATGGATACTATGGGCATTGAGAACTTCATCAGCGTAAAACGCACTGAAGGTCCTAAGCTAGTAGCAAGCCTTGAAGAGCACGTAAAAGAATACGACATCGATGTAATGAATCTACAACGTGCAAAACGTTTAGAGAAAAAAGAACTTATTGAAGTGGAACTTGAAAACGGCGCTATTCTGAAAAGTAAGAGCGTAATCGTTTCAACAGGTGCTCGCTGGCGTAATGTTGGCGTACCAGGTGAAGCTGAGTTCAAAAATAAAGGTGTAGCATACTGCCCACACTGTGACGGTCCATTATTCACTGGAAAAGACGTAGCAGTTATCGGCGGCGGTAACTCTGGTATTGAAGCAGCTATCGACTTAGCAGGTATTGTTAAGCACGTAACTGTTCTTGAATTCATGCCGGAATTAAAAGCTGATGCTGTATTACAAGAGCGTCTTAACAGCTTACCAAACGTAACTGTTCTGAAAAACGTTCAAACGAAAGAAATTACTGGTACTGATAAAGTAAACGGTATTTCTTACATCGATCGTGAAACTGAAGAAGTTCATCACGTTGAATTACAAGGTGTATTCGTACAAATCGGTCTTGTTCCAAACACAGACTGGTTAGGCGAAACAGTTGAGCGCGTTCGCGGTGAAATCGTAACAGACAAGCACGGCGCTACAAACGTACCAGGAGTGTTTGCTGCAGGTGACTGTACAAATAATCCGTACAAACAAATCATCATCTCTATGGGTTCAGGTGCAAACGCAGCTTTAGGTGCATTTGATTACTTAATCCGTAACTAATTATATAAACGTGAGTAAAAAAAGCGGGTGCCTTGGCACCTGCTTTTTTATAATCTTAATGTATAAATTAAAAATCTCTCATTCCCATTCTTCTCATAAGCACCTGGCAATCTAACTTCTTTCTTCAGCTCAAACGCAGTCTGATTTTCTAAGAAGAAAATATAGTCCTCAGAAGGATAATACAAAATAATATCCACTTCTCTCCCCGTTTCTTCTACAGAAAGTAAAATGTTATTTACTACGTTCATAAATACTTGTACAGAAAATGGGTTGAAGAAATAAAACCGGTTATCACGTGAATCAATTTCATATTCCTGCGCTAAACAGCATTCAAACCTAATTTTATCTTTGCTGTTTCTTACCTTTCGTGCATAACGATCTCGATTATCCATCGCTTCTTTATAAAACTCTTCATTCATTTCAATTCCAACTGCTGAAGCACCACATTTATGATGCATATAAAAGTTTAATCGCCCTTTTCCGCATCCAAAGTCTACAATTCGGTCGCTACTTCGTATTTCATATTGATTCAATAACTCATCTAATCCGCTATACGGCGTCGGTTCATAGCGATGATAATGCATAGACTTGTTAAACCCTTTTTGCTCACCGACTGTTTTTATATGTAAAACTGCATCGTAATATTGTTCGTTCATTCGTTTTCTCCTATTAAAAAATGGTACTTATTATTATACACCATGTACTGGATGCTCATTTTTTATCAAATCAATAGGTACGTGAAATTATATCGACGATTTTCTCAATATATCTATCGTAATTTCAAATATATCAACGATTTTTTCAATATATCGACGTTTCGACAAAGGATATCGACTTAACGACAAATTTCTACAAAAAAAAAAAAAAAAAAAAAAAAAAAAACAGAAGCTCCCTAGCCCCTGTCTTCTAACACTTTCAATACAGTTTGTTTTAATATTTCTACCCCATCCATAATGCAACTATGATCGAACTTCATATACGGATGGTGTAATCCAGGTTGTAGGTCTGCTCCTAATCCAAGCATGACAGCTTTTAAATGTGGTCTCTTCACTGTGTAATAATGGAAATCATCGCTTCCTGTCGTATAAAGTGGTCCCGTACATTTATCTTCCCCATACACTTCAAGAATGCCTTTACGCATAAATCGCTCAGCTTCTTCTGAAACTTCAGCTCCTGGCGCGAGATCAATCCACTCATATGAAGTTTTCGATCCCATCGATGCAGCTGATTCTATGACATGCTCTATTTTTTTCTTCAATTCTTCTAATAATGTATTACTCTCCGCTCTGACATCTAAACTAAAATGCCCGTTACCCGGAATAATATTTAAATTATCACCACCAGCTTGGCACCTCGTCATCTTTACTGAATAGGAACTTTGTGGTGGTAGCCATATGTTTTTCAAACCGATATTAATCATGGAAATAACATCAATCGCATTTATCCCTTGATGCGGGCGTGCTCCATGTGCATCTTCTCCGTGAATCGTACCCTCTAAAAATCCTGCTGCTCCGTGACGAATTGATGGGGCAGCTTGTTTCAAAGATAGTTCTTCAATTGGGCGCAAATGAACACCGAATAGGAAATCCGCATCATCCACAGCACCTTTCTCTACCATTTTTAAAGCTCCATTCCCTTTTTCTTCTGCCGGCTGAAAAATAAATCTAACTGTGCCACTTTTCCACCTCATATTCTTTAATTGTAAAATAAGTCCCATTACAATCGTCATATGCGCATCATGACCACACGAATGATTCGCCTTAAACTCTCCATTCACTTCTTGCCAAAGTGCATCCATATCAGCACGAATCGCAATAACTGGATTTCCGCTTCCAATTTCAGCAATCACCCCTGGGCAATCATCAAATATTTTATATGAAATTCCTTCTTCTTTTAAAAAGTTAGTAATATACGCTGTCGTTTCATACTCTTTCCAACTCACTTCAGGGTTTTCATGTAAATGCTGAAAAATTTCAGTTAAACGCTCTTGTAGTTCTAATGTTTTCAAAGCTACATTCTCCTTCCCAAATTCCAAACCATTCAGGTTAATTATACTTATGAAAAACAGATGTTTTTATGAACATATTGAATTTTAAGAAAAAAGTCAATTATTTATTTTTAAACACTAAAAAAGCTTACTCTACATCTATATTACAAACTAAACAAACAACTAGAATATTACTTATTTTCTGTCTTTTATGTTGACGCTTACATATATTTTTAGTTATCATAACCTAATAAACGTCTATTTTACGACAATTCTAAAAATACAAACAAACATACATACATAACAAGGAGGACATTTATGAAAAAAGAAATACCTTTTGGTGTAGCCATGATCCCTATTATCATTACAGTTGCAGTTATGATGGTTACAATTGTTGTATTAAAACAAAGCCCTCACGTCCCACTTATTATCGGTACAACCGTTGCTTCCATCGTCGCTTGGCGTTACGGTTACAAATGGAACGACATTGAAGAAGCAATGTATAAAGGAATTCGCCTCGCATTACCCGCTATCGTTATCATTATTCTAGTAGGTTTAACGATCGGTGCTTGGATTGGTGGTGGAATCGTCGCAACAATGATTTATTACGGTTTAAATCTATTAACACCATTACTATTTTTAGTTTCAATTACAATTATTTGTTCTATTGTTGCATTAGCTATTGATAGCTCTTGGTCTACAATGGGAACAATTGGTGTTGCAGGAATGGGTATTGGCCTAAGTATGGGAATCCCAGCTCCAATGGTTGCCGGTGCTATCATTTCCGGTTCTTATTTCGGCGATAAAATGTCACCGCTTTCAGACACAACAAACTTAGCCGCAGGATTAACAAATACAGATTTATTCACACATATTCGTCATATGTTATTTACTACAATTCCAGGTTTAATTATTACTCTTATCGTTTACGCGTTCTTAGGAAGAAGCTTCGGTGCTAACAATATCGATGCAAAAAGCATCGAGCAAACATTACAAGTATTGCAACAAAACTTTGTTATCTCACCTTTCCTATTAATCATACCTGTAGTTGTTATGGTATTGGTCGCTAAAAAAGTTCCTGCTATACCAGCTATTCTCGTAGGTATTATTTTAGGATTTTTATCACAAGTCTTTATTCAAGGTGGTTCTGTCTCATCAGCTGTCGCTGCACTCCAAAGTGGATTTGTCATAGACACTGGCAACAAGCTAGTAGACGAGCTATTTAATCGTGGTGGTTTAAGCTCTATGATGAATACCGTCTCTATGACAATTGTCGCTATGACTTTCGGAGGAGTATTAGAACATACAGGTATTCTTCGCTCCATTGTAAATCAAATTTTAAAATTAGCGACATCAGCAAAAGGACTTATCGCTTCAACTATCGCATCTTGCTTTGCAACAAATCTTACTTGCTCTGAACAATATATTTCGATTGTTGTTCCTTCAAGAATGTACGCGAATGCATACACAGAAAAAGGACTACATTCTAAAAATTTATCCAGAGCATTAGAAGATGGAGGAACATTAACTTCTGTTTTTGTACCTTGGAATACATGCGGTGTATTTATACTCGCAACACTCGGCGTAGGTGCTTTCGAATATGCTCCTTATGCTATATTGAATTTCATCGTACCTATTATCTCGATTATTTACGGTATAACTGGTCTCACAATTACGAAACTATCTGACATTGAAAAAGCGGAACTACTAAAGAAACAAAAAGCTCAATTAGAAGCTTAAAGATAACGGTAAATTCAGTTCATATATTGCGCGAGGACGCCCTTGTTGATAAGGCATTTCCTCGCCGCAAATATGAACATATCCATAATCAACTAGTTTCTTTAATAACCTTTCAGTTGATCGTCGAGTCACTTGTAAGTATTCAGAAAGATCTGCTGCTGTAAACTTTAATGACGGATGCGATTGACTAAATTGAATAATTTTTGATAAATTTGCTGGGCTAAGTTTCGTTTCCTTCGCTATTTTCATTAGTTCCGGATTATCATTTTTCAAACTTTGTACTCTCTGTTCTTTCGGGAACGGACCAAATAGTTCTTTATCACTTGTTAGTATATAAAAACAGCGGTCTATTGGATTATTCTTCGCGAAACCTTGGGCGATTTTAGCATTTTGCTCCGCTTCTTTCACAGTTTTTCCGTAACCAAATCCAATAGCTATCGTTCCTTCTATACTCGCAAATAAATTATTCATCGTATTTGTTTTTATAATGGATTCAATATCACCACGAGTCGTATATAAAATGAACGTCATTTCATCAATTGTTTTAAATGAACCACGTAGTTCTTTTGAAATAACATCTAATTGCTCAAGCAAACCATCTCGTAATTCTAAAGAAGAAATAATACAAGCACCAACAGTAGCTGAATGGCTTCTTGCTAACTCAGCTTTTATTTTTGCATCTTTTAGCCCATGTATAATAGATTGCTTCGGATCTATCATACGTTCTGAAGGAATACCTATTTTTTGAAGTTCATCATAGACAGCATGAATGCTAGTTAAAGCTAAATGAGCCTCTCCAGATTGATATTTAGCTACATGAAAATCAATAACTCTATTTATTTCATCTTTACTCCACAGCATATTTTCATAATCAAACACTTGTGGACTTTCTTTTATGCCAATATCATGGAACACATTTATAATGAATGAACGGTCTACTAAATCAATTGAAATTTTATGTGGTTGAACCCCTTGGTGATACATGACAGAAAGAATTGAAGATGCGACAGTCGTCTCGTCTTGCTGTAAGTACGTACTTGGAATTCGTAATTGTTCTCTTATTTCTTTTGCCATATAATAAGGTAAAGCACCTGAGAAAAAGATGAAATCACAAGGCTTTAAACGCTTTAATAGTTCAGAAGATTCTGCCGGATGAAGGTAAACATATGGATCAATTTCTATTTCTTCTAGTTTATGAGCAATAGGTAAAAGTGTCTCCATAAACTCTTTTGAACCGACAACTGCAATTTTTATCATCATTTCTCTAACTCCTTATCATTAATTAACGACTATTTAACGTCAACTATATCAAATGTACAAAACCATTGTAAACAGGAAGGGGTCTCTACCTAATGAAAATTACAGCTATTCATCTTTATGCAATTCGTTTACCGCTTCGCGATCCGTTTGTTATTAGTTACGGTTCTTATTATGATATGCCTTCTATTATTGTCAAAATGGAAACAGACGAAGGCATTATCGGTTACGGTGAAGGCGTCGCTGATGATCACGTTACAGGCGAATCTTGGGAAAGTACTTTCCATACTTTAAAGCATACACTAGCTCCTGCTCTTATCGGGAAAAATCCAATGAATATCGAGAAAATACACGATATGATGGACAATACAATTTACTGTGTTCCTACTGCAAAAGCTGCAATAGATATTGCTTGTTTTGATATAATGGGCAAAAAACTAAATCAACCTATATATCAATTAATTGGCGGACGCTACCATGAAGAATTTCCTGTCACTCACGTCTTAAGTATCGCAGATCCAGAAGAAATGGCTGAAGAAGCTGCCTCTATGATTCAGAAAGGTTACCAATCTTTCAAAATGAAAGTCGGTACAAATGTAAAAGAAGATGTAAAAAGAATTGAAGCGGTACGTGAACGTGTAGGAAATGATATTGCGATTCGCGTTGATGTAAACCAAGGGTGGAAAAATAGCGCCAACACATTAACAGCACTTCGTTCATTAAGTCATGTAAACATCGACTGGATTGAACAGCCTGTCATTGCAGACGATATTGACGCAATGGCTCACATTCGTTCGAAAACAGACCTTCCGCTTATGATTGATGAAGGATTAAAAGGTTCTCGTGAAATGCGCCAAATCATTAAATTAGACGCCGCTGATAAAGTAAATATAAAACTAATGAAATGCGGTGGCATATATCCTGCTGTAAAACTCGCTCACCAAGCAGAAATGGCCGGCATCGAATGCCAAGTTGGATCCATGGTCGAATCATCCGTTGCCTCTTCCGCAGGATTCCATGTCGCTTTCTCGAAAAAAATTATTACGAGCGTTGAACTTACAGGTCCATTAAAGTTCACGAAAGACATCGGAAACTTACATTACGACGTACCATTTATTCGCTTAAACGAAAAGCCAGGACTCGGCATTGAAATAAACGAAGATACACTACAAGAACTAACCGTATTTCAAGAAGTTGTACGCTAAAGGAGGACTAACGCATGACAGTTCTATACAAAGGATCATTAAAACAAAATAACGATCCATTTCATGTTACATTACTATCCAAAGAGCACATCGAACAAATTTTATTACTACAGAACGTTGTAGTTGAAACACTAGAAGATAAAAGCCGTTTACAACCACTTTCACAAGAAGAATTTCAATACATTCTAGAAGGAAACGGTATGATGATCGGTGCTTTTATCAAAAACGAACTCATCGCATTTCGCGCCCTACTCGTCCCTCCTATCGACGATGAACATTTAGGACTTGATATCGGCTTACCAGAAAGTGAACTACACCGCGTCATCTATCAAGAAATCTCAAACGTTCATCCGAACTACCGCGGAAATGGGATGCAAAAAATATTAGCGACAGTCATCATGGACGAATTACAAAAAGAAAACAGCAAATATGATTATGTGTGCTGCACCGTTGCCCCTTTTAACATTCCGAGTTTAAAGGATAAGTTCGCGCAAGGGATGGAGATTGCTGCACTGAAGGAGAAGTATGGCGGAAGTATGCGGTATGTTTTTGTGAAGGAATTGCGTGGGGACAAGGAGAGAGATTGGACGGAGGTTGAGAACGTTCTGATGAGCGATGCTGGTGGACAACAGACGTTGCTTTCAGAGGGGTATCGTGGGTATGGATTGGAGAAAATAGACGAAGATTTTGTTGTGAAATTTGGACGATAATTGCTAGGTAAGAAAAAGGAGATGTCTGCTGATCTCCTTTTTCTTTATTGAACATATCGATTGCAACTCCAAATATATCAACGATTTTTGAAATATATCGGCTTACCGTCAAGTATTGACAATAATTGCAACCTATATAAAGCCCACCACTAAACCGTCATCTTCCAACTAGATAATGCTAACCAATTCTCCATTTCCTTATAATCGGGCATGATCTTCCCGACAAGACGCCAAAAAGAGCGATCGTGATTTAAATGAACCATATGACACATTTCATGAACAACTACATAGTCAATTACTCGCTGTGGTGCCATTGGTAGCTTCCAGTTGAATGTTAGTTGTAAATTCGAATCGCAAGTACCCCAAGTACGACTACTATCTGTAATACGAATAGAACGTGGTTTTGTTTTGAAATTACTTTGATGCAATTTAATGCTCTTCTCTACTAAGGTTTTACACTGCTTATAATAAAATCGTTTTAACGCTTGCTGTATTTTCTCATCTTTAAGATCTTTCACATAAATATGTAGCTTATCTCCTTCAAACACTGCATTGTCTTGCGTAATATTTGCATCTTGAGAAATTTGTATCGGATACGTACTTCCTAAATACAAAAAGCCTTCTCCTTGATCATAATCCTTTTCCTGTGGTCCACGCGCTCGCTCCGCCATTTCCTTACGTGTTGTCTGAATCCAATCCCACTTCTCCTCTAGCAACTGGACTAAATATTCAACAGGTGTCCCTTTTGGAGCTTGTACTTCTACATTTCCGTAAGAATCTACAAAAAGACGCACTGATTTTTTCTTCTTATAAGTTATATGAAAATTAATTGTCTCACCTAAATAAGTATGTACCATTTCATCACCTAACGTATTATTTTACATATAAAAAGAGTAGGATACGAACGTCCTACTCTACCTATTATATCATTTACCGCTTTAACGGAATCATTATCCTCTATACTTTACAGCTAATCCCTTAATGAAGTTCCTTGCGTATCTATCGCCGCACTCTTTGTAATTTTTATGACCTTTTTTTCTTAATAGAGCGCCTAGTTCTCCCTTAGTCACTGTAACGCCTACGCTATCTAATATATCAAGTACATCCTCACTCGTTAAAGATAGTGCGATTTTCATTTTCTTTAGAAGAAGGTTGTTAGCACTCTCTTTGCTTTGTACAGGTGCCGGTTGCCCTGGTTTCGGATCTTGCTTCCCTCTTTTTAAAGTAATAAATCCATTGAAAAATGCTTCTAACATCATCATATCGCATGTTTTTACGTACTCATCTTCTTCCACATCAGGGTTTTCAGGTTCTTGCTGAGGCGCTCTCTTTATTTTTGTAAGCATATCAACTACGTCTTCTTTCGTTACTTCCATACCGCCAAGTTTAAAGATTTCTACCATATCTATATCTCTTATATCTAAAGCATATCTTACTCTTTTTAATATATCGTTGTTGCTCATTGCCATTGTTTTTCCTCCTGAAATGTTAAATATAATAATGCCTTTAGCATGTGTAAATGAATGTCGTCAAGTTACTACTTTAACATTTTAAAGGGAGGTTTTGTAGTCTTAGGTGGATTCATGCTTGTTAGGATTAAATCTAGACAGAGATTCGAATGCTTTTTAATTCCCTTTTTTCTATAAAATATATCTTATTTTTTTATAACAACATACAGGTATTAATTAGTATAATAGAATAACAGCGTTTTAAGGGCTTTCAGTTAAGTGGAGAATATCCAGTCTATATTTTTAACGGAAGGGCAAGAATTTTTTCAGCTCTTTCTATGTTATTGATAAAAAACATACTTTACTTTTATGATTGGAGTTTTTGGTAAATGTTAGAAAAAGGTGCAGACCGAGTGAAAAAAGTAGAATTAATGGACAAACATCTTGATTCTCACCAAGGAAAAATAACCAGTACCGAGATTTGTAACATTGTCATGTCCATTTTCAAATTTGATTTAACAACTAAACCTGTCCTATCAAAAGAATGGATAATGGCAGGAGCTGGTTCTTCGACTGAGAACATTGCTATAATGGCCATAGATTCTACCCTCACCCATCACGGAAGAAAGGCCACAGGAAAAGAAATCCGCCAACTTATCAATCAAATTTTTGGTATTAACTTAGATGCAATCTCCTCTTTAGAAGGGGCAAGAATTTCTTTATTTTCTAAAGATCAATGGGTTATTAGGGATGAACAAGACTTATTTGTTGTTCATACTGGATTAGGTGATGTCGATGTAAAGGTTTTTCCTACTGACTATTTCACTGAACAAACTGGATTAGAAGAATTGCCGAAGGACCTAAAGCAATCATTAACAAACTTTGGATTCTCTTGCGATGAAAGTGCGGGATGTTACTATTACTCAAATCCATCTGGAGAAGCAATTCCAGACGAATTTAAAGGGCAAGTCATCGGAGCAATTCTTAAGGTAATTCACAATTCATATCAATCTTTATAAAAAAATCATATAGGAAATCCCTATATGATTTTTTTATTAGTGAATAAAACAACCTTATTTTCCAAAAGACGATAAAAATTTAACTCTATCTCCCATAGGAGGAGTATTATTATCGACTAAGGCAACCTCTAGAATTGCTGGCCCATTTACATTCATTAAGTTGTTTATAACATCTTGATTGATATCTTGTAATTCATTGACTCTATAGCTTGGTATATTCATAGCTGCGGCCATTGCACTAATATTGATTGATTCCTGTTCAAAGGATGGATGAGTTCTACGGAATTGTAATGAATGACCGTGATATACCATTCCTAAACGAGCATTATTCATCACAACAAATAAAATAGGTAAATTATATTCCTTCGCCGTCAATATTTCCAACCCGTGCATGAAAAAGCAGCCATTACCAGTAATACATACAACCGGACGCTCCGGTTCAGCCAGTTTTGAACCAATCGCAGAACCAATTCCGCTTCCCATTGCACCAAAATGTACATTAATATTATAGGAGTCAAAATCTATGACCTTCATGTGATGAATAACATACGACATAAATTCACCAATATCAATGGTATATCTAGTAGTTGACGGTAAACATTTTTGAAGGTTTAGGAGAACATTTTTCGTATTATATTCCTCTATATTCTCTTCCTCTTTCTTCTTTTCAACGATAAATTCAGCGCGATCCATTTGCAACCCTAAAGCCTTTAATTCTTCTATTAACATTAATAAACTTAAATTGATATCGCCTAGTACTGGAATATCCACTTTGTACTTCCGATTGAAGATAGATTGGTCAAAATCCATTTGAACAGAGAAACGATCTTTTATTAAGTTTCCATTATAATTATTTGTCGCAGTTTCCCCTAAACTGGAGCCCACAATTAATAATGCTTTCCCATCCCCTTCATTAATCAATGCAGAGGCAGCCTCATGACCTGCAAATCCAAACACTCCGACTAAAAGCGGATGTTCCTCAGGGATATATCCCTTAGCTTGTGGAGTTGTTATAATTGGCCAATTCAGTAGTTCTGCTAGCTCTATTAATGACTCAACAGAGTTTCTTATTCCCTGTCCTGCAAAGATATAACCCTTATCCCTTTTTACCAATTCTCTAGCTGTTTCTTTTATTGTGCCTAGATCAGGAACAATAGGAAGTCTTTTAGGAAGTGGCGGTATTTCAACACTTTCTATATTTTCATGTTGAATATCAATCGGTATCGCAATATGTACAGGTCCTGGTACTCCCGATATAGCAATTTCAATTGCTAGTGCGACTTCTTTAAGTACATCCTTTACATCATTAACCGTAACGCTATATTTTGTAACAGGCCTGAAGACTGGTTCTACATCTAATTCTTGTGATGCATTCAAACCTACCGTACTAAGAGGTACGGCACCTGTAATGAATAAAACAGGTAAATGCTCTCGCATAGCATTAGCAGCACCTGTTACAAGATTTGTGGCACCTGGTCCGCTACAACCAATACACACACTTAGCTGATTTGTGTATTTAGCATAAGCGGCAGCCATGTAGGATGCCGCCCCTTCATGCTTCGCTACGACTGGTGTTAATTCAGGCATATCATAAAGTTCGTCAAAAAACGCATTTACAGAACCAGCTGGGATACCAAATATATGTTTAACTTCATTAGCTATTAAATATTCTAATACATTTCGGGCTGCTTTCATGTGTATGCTCCATTCATTTTTAATTTATTTCTCTATTTAAAAAAGTTTTTCGATGTCTTCAGCTGCCATAGGACGGCTGAAAAAATACCCTTGCATCAAATAACAATTTCGTGCAGATAAAAATTCGACCTGTTCCTTTGTCTCAACACCTTCAGCAATAACATCAAGGTTCAAATTCTTAGCCAGCGTAATAATAGTATTCGTAATAGCTGCATCATCTTTTGTCATATCCTGTACAAAGGATTTATCAATTTTTAACGTTGAAATAGGCATTTTTTTTAAATAACCTAAAAATGAATAACCAGTCCCGAAATCATCAATAGCGAGGTTGATTCCTAAACCTTTTAATTTCTTCATTGTTTTTAAAGTTGATTCCGTATTTCTAACAATTAAATTTTCAGTGAGTTCTAGTTGTATATACTTCGGAGATAGCTCTACTTCCTCTAAAACATTTTTGACCATAGCAAATAAATCACTTTGTTCAAATTGACGTGCAGATAAATTCACAGACATACTAATTAACGGGGAACCTTGATCATGCCATTTCTTTAATTGCCTACAGGCCTCTTTTAGAACCCATTCACCTATCGGGACTATTAATCCAGTTTCTTCAGCTATTGGGATAAATTTATCAGGCGGTATCATCCCATGTTCTCGATGGTTCCATCTAATTAAAGCCTCTACACCCTCAATCTTATTCGTTTTACCATTTATTTGCGGTTGATAATAAATCACAAGTTCTTCTTGTTCCAATGCCTTATACAAATCATTTTCTAGCTTGACACTTTCAAAAGTTCTCGTATCCATTCCTTCACTGAAGAAATGATAGCTACTTCCTGATATTTCTTTCGATTTGTACATAGCTGTGTCTGCATTTTTAACTAAGATTTCAGTCGTATCACCATTATCAGGAAATATACTAATACCAATACTCGTTTTCATATAGATTTCATTGTCTACTAAATGAAATGGCCTTGAAAAAGAATCAATGACACGATTTACTACCTTTAACACTTCTTTTTCACTTTTGATATTCGGTAAATAGATAGTAAATTCATCCCCGCCCTGTCTTGAGACCGTAGCACTTTTAGGAACACAAGCACTTAATCGATTTGCAACTTCTCGCAAAAGCAAATCACCGAAGCTATGCCCGAGCGTATCATTCACAAACTTAAACCTGTCTAAATCTAAATACAGAACTGCTAATTTTTCAGCATGTAATTGAGCATATGTCAGCCCTTGAGTTAGCCTGTCCTTTAGTAGAACTCTATTAGGTAAATCTGTTAAACTATCATAATAAGCATGATATTTTATTTCTTCCTCCATTTGTTTCCTTTGGGTTACATCTTTAAAAGTAATAACTTCTCCGACAATCTCGGTCCCTTCTTTTATAGAGGAAATTACATACTCCACTGGAAAACTGGATTGATCTTTTCTAAAAAATTGCTCGGTTTTATCGTACAGATTCCAATCCTCATCGCAACCTGATGCCACCTGCTTTTTCTTTCCTTTTTCAATTCCGTTGAAAACCATACTGGATGGTTTTCCTATTAATTCATTTTTTATATCATAGCCTAACATGGAGGCACCAGCTGGGTTACAAAAGGTAATATTTCCATCAAGGTCTAAACCGAAAATTCCTTCTCCGGCAGAATTTAGAATCAATTCTTTCTCACGACTAAGCTGCTGCAATTCCGTTATTACTCGTTCCAGTTCCTTATTTTTAAACGTAATTTCTGAGGTCCTCTCTTCGATAATAACTTCCTGTTTTTCCATATATAAAAGGTTTGATAGCGTGGAAGCAGTTGCATCGACAATAGATTGCGACAGCTGTATTTGTCCTTCGGAATAACTAAAATTACTATCTCCTAGATTGACCACAGATATTTGTCCTAATACCTCTCCCATTGAAACCAACGGCAACATAAAGAGTCCCTTCATACCAAAATTACGGCAAACATCATGGTTTGGGCGCGGATCTGCATAAACATCTGGAATCCAGATTGGCTTTTTTGTTTCAATGACCTCTTGCGTGACTCTATCATTACTTTTATCAAATTTTATCTTATCATGTGTCTTGATCCAATCTTCTTCTGTCCATTCTGAACCCTTACTTAACTTCACCGGTCTAATTTTTTTCTTAGCTAAAGGCTCTAGTAAATGAACCCCGATATTATAATTGTCTAAAACTTTTCCTAAATAGGAAAAACAAGTATCAAGACTTTCCTGCATGGAGGAACACATAGATAAGTCCCGTGTCACATCCAGCAAGAGCTGTTTTTCAGCAATAAGGTTTACCTTATGAGTTAAATTGTTCGCATTTTGAATCGCAACAGCCGCCATATTCACATATGCCTCAACCGTTTGAATTTCTGACTCTGTTAAGTTCATAGGAATTCCGTAATCAAATAAAAAAACTAGACCAAATAATTCTTCTTCAAAAGAGATAGGAAGAACGAATAAAGATTTAATTCGAAACCCTTCCACTGCTCTCGGATCTGGCCGACTATCCTTTGATGTATCAGGTATATAGATGGCTTTTTTTGTTTCAATTACTTCTTTCGCCAGCAGGTCAATGTCTGTATCAATGACATGCATATCCAACGTCCATCCGTTAATAACTTCCGGTTTTCCTACATACCCTCTAAAAGTCCCATCTTCCTGCGGCAAATAAATACCAACAGAATCGCATTGAACGATTTCTTCAGAAATTGCTATTGTGACTTGCTCTAAAACTTCACGTAAATCCAGCTTTGTATTAATCATTTTAGTTATATTCGCAAGTCGAGAATACCTCGTTTGTTCCTTCAACATAAAAACGAACTCCATTTCATTGAAAATATCCATTTATATCCAAAAACTTTTATCCAAAACCTATCAATACTATCATTTTACTATGCATTTATTACTAATTAGACAAAATATTTCATATTTCTCACTATTATAATGTTTTTTATACATTTAATATAGGAATTATTTGCATAATCCTCTAATATTTTTATTACTAAATTGCAAGATAAATACGTTGTTATTACTAAAAGCTACACAAAATTTTCCACTCTCAAAAAATTCATTTACTTATAATACAACTCAGCTTATGTAAAATAAAAAACAGATGGAAATCTCCCCCCATCAGGGGCTAGATTTCCATCTGCATATTCAAACTATCTCTACACGCCAGCCACAAACTCCATATATACAGAGTATACGCGGGAACACAAAGATGTTGGTTAGTTCAATACATTTATAAAACTGTTTTTTCCGTTGCAATCTACAAAAGAACTTAAAACTAAATAAATATAATCCACCCCCTCGACTTCAGGGAGTTATACCGTTTCACTACCTTCTACCACATTAACACTCGCCTCAAACTTATTAAGCAATGCGCGTACTTCATCCGTTGACTTCGTGCTCATCAATTGATTTCGTAGTTCAGCAGCCCCAGGGAAGCCTTTTACATAAATTTTGAAGAAGCGATGTAATCCTGTTATGGATCTTGGTAATACTTCTGCATATTGATCTTGAAGATCAAGTTGTAGTCTTAAAAGATCTAGATGTTCTTTACTGCTATGCTCTCTTGGTTCTTTTTCGAAAGCAAATGGATTTTTAAAGATTCCTCGTCCAATCATTACGCCATCAATGCCGTATTTTTCAGCAAGTTCCAGCCCAGTTTTACGGTCAGGAATGTCTCCGTTTATCGTTAGGAGCGTATTTGGTGCAATACGATCACGTAATTTTTTAATCTCCGGAATTAGCTCCCAGTGTGCATCTACTTGGCTCATCTCTTCTCTTGTACGTAAGTGAATAGAAAGGTTTGCAATATCTTGTTTGAAAATGTGCGTTAACCAATCTTCCCACTCGCTTAACTCTTTAAAGCCAAGTCTTGTTTTTACGCTGACAGGTAGTCCGCCTGCTTTTGCAGCTTGAATAAGTTCTGCCGCAACGTCTGGACGCAAGATAAGGCCACTACCTTTTCCTCTTGATGCTACGTTTGGCACAGGGCAACCCATATTAATATCGATGCCTTTAAATCCTAACTCTGCCATACCAATACTCATTTCACGGAAATATTCAGGATTATCTCCCCAAATATGTGCCACCATTGGCTGTTCATCTTCTGTAAAAATTAAACGACCACGTACGCTTTTCATACCTTCTGGATGACAATAGCTATCTGAGTTTGTGAACTCTGTGAAGAATACATCTGGACGACCAGCTTCACTTACTACGTGACGGAAAACAACGTCTGTCACATCTTCCATTGGTGCAAGTACGAAAAATGGTCGTGGTAAATCACGCCAAAAATTATCTATCATTTCAAATTCAAATCCTCTCACTATGAATACAATTTCAAACTCTCAATAAACCAAAAAGCAGATGGTATAGATTTTCCTATATCAACTGCTTTCCTATTATACCAACTTAAGCCAAGCTACACACTCTACATGAGTCGTATGCGGGAACATATCAACAGGTTGTACTTCCTGCGTTTTATATCCGCCTTCTTCTAGTACTTTTAAGTCACGTGCTAATGTTGCTGGGTTACATGATACGTATACAACGCGTTTTGGTTTCATGTCGATGATTGTGTTTAATAGTGCCTCATCACAACCTTTACGCGGTGGATCTACGACCATTGTGTCAGCGATTACGCCTTCTTTATACCATTTTGGAATAACTACTTCTGCTTCTCCTACACCAAATTCAGCGTTTGTCATGTTGTTTAGTGCTGCGTTACGCTTTGCGTCTTCAATCGCTTCTGGGACGATTTCAACGCCATACACTTTTTTCGCTTTTTGCGCTAGGAATAAAGAGATTGATCCAATTCCGCAATAGGCATCAATTACTGTTTCGTTACCATCTAATTTTGCGTATTCTAACGTTTTATCGTACAGCACTTTCGTTTGTTCTGGGTTTACTTGATAGAATGAACGTGCTGAAATCGCAAATTTAATATCGCCAATAAAGTCATAAATATATTCTGATCCGTACAGTACTGTCGTTTTGTCTCCGAAGATTACGTTTGTACGTTTCGTGTTTACGTTTTGAACAATCGATTTTACTTCAGGGAATTTCGCAGCAATTTCTTCAATGATTGCTTTCTTGTTTGGTAATTCTGCTGTACGAGTAATGAAGACAAGCATAATTTCCCCTGTTACTTGTCCGTAACGAGCCATTACGTGGCGAAGTGTTCCTTTGTTACGCTCTTCATTGTACGCTGAAATCCCGTGTTTTTCACAAATACGTTTTACTTCTTGAATTAATGTATCGTTTTCTTCTGCTTGAATTAAACACGATTCCATATTAATGATGTCATGCGTTCCTTGACGATAGAATCCAGCTACAAGTCCACCTTCACGTTCTCCAATTGGTACTTGTGCTTTGTTACGGTATACCCACGGATTCTTCATGCCAAGTACAGGATGAACAGGAACATCACTTAATCCGCCGATGCGCTGCATAACGTCGCGTACTTGTTTTTCTTTCGCTTGTAATTGCCCTTCATATGTTAAATGCTGAAGCTGACAACCGCCGCACTGATTGTACACTGGGCATTCTGCATCTTTACGATATGGGCTCTTTGTATGAAGCTTCATTAAACGACCGAATGCGAAGTTTTTCTTTACTTTAA
The DNA here is from genome assembly GCF_027716265.1 of Bacillus cereus group sp. Bc031. Taxonomy (NCBI): domain Bacteria; kingdom Bacillati; phylum Bacillota; class Bacilli; order Caryophanales; family Bacillaceae; genus Bacillus; species Bacillus cereus group sp. Bc031. Next base: position 48,183 of record NZ_JAQFUL010000004.1, on the reverse strand, counting down.
TAATTTTAATTTGTGCTTCTTCACCTGGTAATCCGTTTTTAACGAAAATAGGATAGCCTTTTACTTTCGCAACACCGGCACCATCATGTGTTAAATCTTCAAATACTACATCTATAAACTCGTTTTTTTCAACTGGTGGCGTCATTTTTGTACTCATTTTCCGACCTCTCTTTTTCATAACACTGCGTTACATTTTATCATACTTATATGGTCTATTTCTATTGGAAGAAAAAAAGCTATTGACGATAGTTCTCCGTTAATGTTACGCTACTACTAATTTAATACGGACGATGTTACCTCATATATACTCGATAATATGGATCGAGAGTTTCTACCCGGCAACCTTAAATTGCTGGACTATGGGGAAAACTAATGAATATTAGCCCATGTGCAAAAAGGACTCATATTGATTAGCTTTCTCTCATAGATGAAAGTGAATCCATATGGGTCTTTTTTTATTTTTATTTTTCTAAAAGGTCAGACATCTTACGTATGACATAAAACCTCCTTGTTTTATTTTTAGTAATATAACGAGCGTTTTATGTACAAACTTTATACGAACTTCTGAAAGGGGCAACTACATGCAATATGTAATGAGCATTATCGGTATTCTTGTCGTTTTAGGTTTATGTTTTGCTTTGTCAAACAACAAAAGTAAAATCAACTTCCGTGCAATTGCTATTATGATTGGTTTTCAAATTTTAATCGGTTGGTTTATGTTTGGCACAAAGATTGGTCAACAAATCATTATTTTCATTGGTAAAGTTTTCAACAAACTAATTAAACTTGGTACGACAGGTGTCGATTTTCTCTTTAATGGGATTCAAAGAGATTTTGTCTTTTTCTTAAACGTACTATTAATTATCGTATTTTTCTCAGCACTACTTTCTATCTTTAGTTACTTAGGGGTTTTACCATTCATCGTTCGCGTTGTCGGCGGTGCCATTTCAAAAATTACTGGTTTACCACGCGTTGAATCATTCCACGCAGTAAACTCTGTATTCTTTGGTTCAAGTGAAGCGTTAATCGTTATTAAAAATGATTTACAACATTTCAATAAAAACCGTATGTTTATCATTTGTTGTTCTGCAATGAGTTCAGTTTCTGCCTCTGTTACAGCATCATACGTAATGATGTTAGATGCGAAATATGTACTAGCAGCTCTTCCGTTAAACTTATTCTCAAGCTTAATCGTTTGTTCGTTATTAACACCTGTTGATACGAAAAAAGAAGACGAAGTAGTTCAGAAATTTGATCGTACTTTATTCGGAGACAGCTTTATCGGTGCAATGATTAACGGTGCACTTGACGGTTTAAAAGTAGCTGGTATCGTTGCCGCATTAATGATCGCCTTCATCGGTGTGATGGAAGTTGTAAACTACGTAATTAGTGCCGCTTCAGGTGCAATGGGATATGCTGTTACGTTACAACAAATCTTCGGTTATATACTTGCTCCATTCGCGTTCTTAATGGGTATTCCAACTCAAGATATTATCCCAGCTGGTGGTATTATGGGTACGAAGATTGTATTAAACGAGTTTGTAGCAATACTTGATTTAAAAGGTGTTGCATCAACATTATCTCCACGTACAGTTGGAATCGTTACAGTATTCTTAATTAGCTTCGCAAGTATTAGCCAAATTGGTGCAATCGTTGGTACAATCCGTGCCCTTTCTGAAAAACAAGGAAGCGTTGTTTCTAAATTTGGTTGGAAAATGCTATTTGCATCAACACTTGCTTCTATTTTATCTGCGACAATCGCTGGATTGTTTATTTAATAAAAAAACACCTTACTCGTCGTTGAAGTAAGGTGTTTTTTTATCTATTGTTACTTTTCTCATTCCATACATATTCTTCAAATGCTATGATGAACAAGGGTATGTCCCCACCTCTCTTACAGCGGTGGGGATTTTAAATATAAATATATAACATAATACACAATAGAAGGTGATTTTATGAGAAAATATGTTGCAATCGCTTTATGCACATCTGCCATTCTAGCAGGTTGTAATACTAGCAATGTAAACCAGGAACCTAAAAAAGAAAAAAAGGTTCAAGAAACTAAGAAACAAGCAGATACTGTACAAGAACAAGGTAAAATTTCTTATCAGCCCATTACACACGAAACTACAAATACTACCATTCATATGACAGATATAAAAGATGCTTTAACTGAAGTACAATATAAAATTTGGCGTACTGCTGATGGAAAGGAACACACTAAATCTTTTTCTTCTAAAGAAAAGGAGAAACAGTTTACACTTCCTTTTGACATAAAAGAATTTGAAGGAAAACGCGGTGAATTTCAAATTGAAGCAATAGGAATAAAAGAAGATGGGAAAACCATTCCACTCACAAAAGCTGCTATTACTTTCGAACAAAAGGTTCCCGTTCTTATGTATCATGCAATTGATGATTATCACGGACAAGGCATTAAAGATTTATTCGTCTCACCTGCTAACTTTGAAGCCCAAATGAAATATTTAAAAGACAACGGCTATACATTACTAACTTTTGAACGTTGGGGTGATATTAATAAAGTAAATAAACCTATCTTTGTTACATTTGATGACGGTATGAAAAATAATATGAATGCATTCCATGTTTTACAAAAGCTAAAAGACGATACATTTAAACCGGCGGCAACAGAATATATGATTGTTGATAACGTTGATGTAGAAGGATCACTGTCTACTTCTGAAATAAAAGAAATGGTCGATTCCGGCATTTTCTCAGTGCAATCTCATACAACGACGCATGCAGACTTACCGAAAATTACAAACTATGAAGAGGAATTAAAAGGATCAAAAGAAAAGTTAGAAAAAATAACAGGTAAGCCCGTTATCGCAGTTGCTTATCCATTCGGTCATGTAGATGATAAAGTCGTTGCAGAAACGAAGAAATATTATCAATTTGCGACGACAACAAAACCCGGAAAATTCATTACAAAAGGTGAACCCGATGAATTGTTAAAAATGAAGCGTGTTCGCATACACCATACGACGACCGTAGAACAGTTTGCTTCTTCGATTAAATAACGATGAGGGCTCAATATATTTTGAGCTCTCTTTTTACGCTATATTTATATATATTTTTTGAATTTTCTTGTATTATATATAGTAAGAAATCTTTCAAATTAAAGGAGATTATACATATGTCATTTGAACAAACGTTAGAGAAATATGCTGCCCTTGCAGTCAATGTTGGTGTTAATATTCAACCAGGACAAACATTATCAATTAGCGCACCTCTTGAAGCTGTACAATTTGTACGCCTCGTTACAGAAAAAGCATATAAATCTGGTGCAAAACACGTATATGTGGATTGGAATGATGAGACGTTAACACGCTTAAAGTTCGATCTAGCTCCTGAAGAAGCATTCGCTGAGTTCCCATCTTGGAAAGCACACGCTCGTGAAGAATTAGCAAAAGAAGGCGCTGCATTTATGTCTATTTATGCAGAAAACCCTGATTTATTAAAAGGTGTAGAACCAACGCGTATCGCAACAGCTCATAAAGTAGCTGGTGAAGCAATGAAAGTATACCGTGATTACGTACAAGCTGATAAAGTAAGCTGGTGTGTCATTTCTGTTCCTACGAAAGAATGGGCTGCGAAAGTATTCCCTGACGTTGCACCAGAAGAACAAGAAGCAAAACTATGGGATGCTATTTTCAAAGCTACTCGTGCTGATTTAGAAAATCCTGTGGAAGCATGGAAAGAACACGATAAAACATTACATACAAAAGTTGATTACTTAAACGAAAAGCATTATAAAGCTCTTCACTATACAGGTCCTGGAACAGATTTAACGATCGAACTTCCAGAAAAACATGTATGGGCTGGTGCTGGTAGCTTAAATGAAAAGAACGTACCATTTATGGCGAACATTCCAACTGAAGAAGTGTTTACAATGCCACTTAAAACAGGTGTAAATGGCCAAGTATCTAGTACAAAACCGTTAGCATTTGCAGGTAACATTATCGATAACTTCACGTTAACATTTGAAAACGGACGTATCGTAGATTATAAAGCTGAAGTTGGAGAAGAAGCTTTAAAACATTTAGTAGAAACAGATGAAGGTTCTCACTTCTTAGGAGAAGTAGCTTTAGTACCTCATGATTCACCAATTTCAAACACAAATATTTTATTCTACAACACGCTATTTGATGAAAACGCATCTTGCCACCTTGCAATCGGAAATGCTTATGCATTTAACTTAGTTGGCGGAAAAACGATGTCTAAAGAAGAACTTGCTGAAAATGGCGCAAACGCTAGTATTACACACGAAGATTTCATGATTGGATCAGCTGAGCTTGATATCGACGGCATTACAGCTGATGGCAGACATGAACCAATCTTCCGTAAAGGTAATTGGGCGTTTTAATAAAAGCAAAAGGCTATCTTCCACACTGGAAGATAGCCTTTTATGATGCAGATGAAACCTTAAGCCCAATTACTCCTAACACGATGAAAAGAATACAAAATGCTTGGAATAGGCTAATGTGCTCTTTAAAAAAGTACACACTAATAATCGTAATAAGTAACGTCCCAACACCAGACCAAATTGCATAAGCAATACTTAAATGAATCTTTTTTACAACGATGGCGAACACGCTGAAACAAATTCCGTAAAATACAAAAATAAGTACACTTGGAATGAGCTTTGTTAAACCGTTTGATAACTTCATCGCAATTGTTCCAGCTACTTCAAAAATAATTGTTACAAGTAATAATAGCCAATATACCATACTAGAATCTCCTTCTCTGTTACCTTATAGAGATTCTAGTATACTACTTATAGTCCTAATGAAATATATTTAATTTCTAAATATTCCTCGATACCGAAATGACCTCCTTCACGACCAATGCCACTCTCTTTAAAGCCACCGAACGGCGCTTGTGCAACTGATGGGAGGCCATCATTTAAACCGATAATACCATACTCTAGTGCTTCACTAATTTGGAATGCTTGGCTAATGTCTTTCGTGAAAATGTACGCTGCTAAACCGTATGGCGTATTGTTCGCACGTTCAATTACTTCTTCAACCGTTTTAAATTTCGCAACAGGTGCAACTGGTCCAAATGTTTCTTCATTCATACAAAGCATCGTATCATTCGCTAATCCAATTACAGTTGGTTGAATAAAGTGTCCATCTAGCTCTGTAACCTTTTGGCCACCATATAAAACTGTTCCACCTTTTTGAATAGCATCTTCAATATGTTCTTGTACTTTTGAAACTGCATTCTCGTCAATAAGTGGTCCTACAGTCGTTCCGTCACTGAAACCGTCCCCTACTTTTAACTGCCCTACTGCCTTTTGAAACTTCTCTACAAACGCTTCATACACTTCTTCCTGAACAAATACTCGGTTTGTACATATACACGTTTGTCCTGCGTTACGGAATTTCGAACCGATTACTGCCTCTACTGCTTTATCTAAGTCTGCATCATTCATAACAATAAACGGTGCGTGACCGCCTAACTCAAGTGAAACCTTTTTCATCGTTTGTGCCGCACTAGCCATTAACTCTTTCCCAATTTCCGTTGATCCTGTAAAGGACACTTTTCGAACACGCCCATCTTCCATCCACGTATCAGCAATTGCTTTCGCACTACCTGTTACAATATTTATTACACCTTTTGGAATGTCTGCTTCATGAGCTAATTCAGCTAATTTTAACGCAGTTAACGGCGTTTGACTTGCAGGTTTTACAACCGCTGTACATCCTGCTGCAAGCGCCGGAGCTACCTTTCTCGTAATCATAGCAGCCGGGAAGTTCCAAGGCGTAATAGCTGCCATAACACCAACTGGTTGCTTCATGACTAAAATACGTTTATTCGGATGAGAAGCAGGAATCATTTCACCATATACGCGTTTTCCTTCTTCTGCATACCATTCAACAAAACTATTTGCATAATTCACTTCACCAAGCGCTTCTGCAAAGGGCTTTCCTTGTTCTTTCGTCATGATCGCTGCAATCTCTTCTTTATTTTCCTCAATAAGTGTGAACCATTTTTTTAATTTCGCTGCACGATCTGCCGCTGTTAACTTAGACCATAATTTAAAAGCTTCATGCGCAGCATCAACAGCTTGCTTTGCCTCTGTTACCCCGCCCTTTGGTACAGTCGCAAATATTTCCTTCGTTGCTGGATTATTTACTTCGATTTGCTCTTGCAATGTAACCCACTCACCATTTATATACATCGCCTTTTTCTCTACATTTACAAACGTCGCTTTTTTATCCAATATTCTCTTCCTCCTCTATAAGTTTCTTTATTTTCCTAGTGGCAGCAGATTGACTTATTTTTAAAAACTCCGCTACTTTATAACTCGATCCATATGTTTTATATGCTTTCAAAATAATATTCCGTTCTACTTCTTCTAACATTTTATAGAGACTTTGACCGGACTGTTCAACCGTTGATTCTTGCATCGCTATTGGTAAATCTTCTATCGTAACGATATCATCGGCAGTTATAACAATTCGCTCAATCACATTTTCAATCTCTCTATTATTTCCTTCCCACGGGTAACCAACAAACATTTGTAATGTGCTAGGCGCTAATTTTACATTTCTACCATATTTCTCGTTAAAGTGTTGTAAATAATGATAAATAAGTGGCAAAATGTCTTCTGTTCTTTCCCGTAGTGGTGGGATTACAATGGGAATGACATTCAGACGATAATATAAATCTTTCCGAAATGTTCCTTGTTTCACCATCATACTTAAATCTCTATTTGTTGCCGCTACAATTCTAACATCCACCTTTTTTAATTCTCTTCCGCCTATAGGGCGAAACGTTTTTTCTTGCAACACTTGCAAAAGCTTTGCTTGAGTTTCAAGCGGCATTTCGCCAATTTCATCTAAGAATAGTGTTCCTTTATGTGCTGATTCTAATAGTCCCTTTTTCCCTTCACGATTCGCACCTGTAAAGGATCCGCCTGAGTATCCAAAAAGCTCTGATTCAATTAAATTTGTCGGCAATGCCGCACAGTTAATTTCATAGAAACTTTCATTCTTCCGGTTACTCACTTCATGTAAATGACGCACCAATCGACTCTTTCCTACTCCTGTCTCACCTAAAACGAGAACCGTACTATCTACCACGGATACTTTCTTGATTGTCTCGACTATTTTTTGCATAGCGATACTTTTAAAAATAAGTCCTTCATGTTCATATGTTTCTCTTAATTCTTTTTTATATGTTTTTAACTGATTATCCATTTCTTCTACCTTTTGACGTAATTGATAGAGTTCTGTAAGATCACGAGAGTAACTAATTACTCTTCTTAAATTGCCCTCTTCATCAAAAACAGGCCTTGTACGAACGTGTAAATATTCTCCTGATTTTGTCGTCTGAACGAGTTCGATTGGCCTCTTTTTTTCAATTACTTCTAACGTTGCTGATGGATAAAAGATACCATCTTTCTGCAATTCTTTTACATGTTTACCTACTAACTCTTTTGCAGCCAATTGATAGTGCCTTTCACATGTACTATTTACACGTACAACGATTCCCTTTTCGTCAGTCACAAAAATTTCGTCAAACGCATATTCAAATACATCTTGTAAATCCATTAACACTCGTTCCTTTTCTGCAACCATCCTAGCCACCCCTAACTTCCACTCCGTCGATTCACTTCACTACCTTTATTATAAAGTGAATTTTCTGCATTTTATATAGAGTCAGCTAGAATGTTTGCTGTTTTATTATTTAACTTTTAAACACGAGCAATATTTGCTTTCTCATAACAGACTTGCAACGATTCTTCAATGATTGTTAATCCTTCTTCCAGTTGCTCATCTGTAATCACTAATGGCATTAGCACACGAATAACATTACCGTATGTTCCTGCTGATAGTAGAAGTAAGCCGCGTTTATTTGCTTCTGCGCATAAATTAGCTGTTAACGTTTTATCAGGTGCTTTCGTCTTACGATCTTGAACGAGCTCAAATGCACACATTGCTCCTAAACCGCGCACATCACCGATGCAATTATATTTATTTTTCATCTCTTCGAATCGGTTCATTACGACTTTTCCTAATTCTATCGCTCTATCATTTAAATTCTCTTTTTCTATTACATCAAGTACTGCTAATGCTGCCGCACATCCTAGCGGGCTTCCTGCATACGTTCCACCAAGTTCTCCTGGTGCAGACTCATTCATAATTTCTTTGCGCCCAATAACACCACTAATCGGTACACCAGCACCTAATGATTTAGATACCGTAATTAAATCCGGAACGACATCATAATGATCAATGGCGAAATATTTTCCTGTACGGCTAAATCCAGTTTGAATTTCATCCGCTACAAATAAGATGCCGTGTTCTGAACAAATATTGCGTACTTCTTGCACAAACTTCTTACTTGGGACGATAAATCCACCTTCCCCTTGAACAGGTTCCATTACAACGGCTGCAATCGTTTCTGGTGCTACTTCTGATACGAAGAAATTCTTAAGCTCTTCAATCATAAAGTTATCGTACTGCTCTTCCGTTAATCCTTCTGGGCGGCGATATTCGTACGGGAATGGTGCTTTATAGACTTCAGGCGCAAATGGACCAAATCCAAACTTATATGGTTTTACTTTACTTGTCATCGTCATTGTCATTAATGTGCGTCCATGGAAACCTTTAGAAAATGCAATAATACCAGGTCTTTTTGTATATTTACGAGCGATTTTCACCGCATTCTCAACTGCTTCTGCACCACTATTTAAAAATAGTACTTGCTTATCAAAACTTCCCGGCGCTAATGCCGCAAGTTTTTCTGCTAATTCAATATATGGCTCATACATCATGACATTAAAGCCAGTATGAATGTATTGATCTACTTGTTTATGGAGCGCTTCTTTAACAGCTGGGTGACAATGTCCTACGTTAATTGTTCCTATCGCTCCAGCGAAATCAATGTACTGATTACCATCAACATCAGTAACAAGAGCACCATTTGCAGATTGTACAAACGTTGGGATGCCGTTACTTACTCCTTTTGGTACTATATTTTGGCGGCGTTCTAATAAAGACGCTGCTTTCGGTCCAGGAATTTGTTCATTTACTTTAGCAAATTTTTTTATATTCATTACGTACCCCATCCTTTTCTTTACATTGTTTTCTCTTTTCATTGCAAAATGTATGCCAATATTCTTTTCTAGTATTCATCTATTTCGCCATAAAAAATAAGTCTATAAAGACTCATTAAGAGTCTTTATAGACTTATTTTTCTTACACATTAGACTTTCCTTTTTCCCAAACAAACTCACCTGAATGAGAAATAAGGTCCCCAACAGACTGTACTACTAAATCAGCAAGTGGTTCTAATGTTTGACGATCTCCTGTACCAGATAGTACTCCAATTGCATAGCAATCACCGCCATTTTTCGCTAAATATAAATCAGTCGGTGTATCTCCAACGACCGCTACTTCACATGCCTCTAAATGAAACCTCTCACAAAAGGATTCTACAATTCTTTTATCTGGTTTTTGTGCTGGAAATGTATCTGAAGCTACAACATAATCAAAAAAGGTCTCTAATTGATACTGTTTTAAAAATAATTCTGTCGGTGCAAAATCATCCGCCGTGACAACACCTAAAATAAATCCTCTATCCTTTAAACCTTGTAAAATTCTCGGTAAATCCGCCGTCATTTTCATGTAAGAACGATGCTCGTACATAAGGGCAAACAGTTTTTCACTTACCCATTCATGCATTTCCTCTTCTTTAGATGACGTAATATACTTACAAAGCCCCTTTGCCACATCAAGGCTCGTTCCTGCCGCTATTGCGCTACGTGGGTGAACAAATACCCCATCCACACCGATTTCTTTTAATAAAGTCGGCTGCATTGATTGTGGCAGTTGGTATAATTTTATACATTCAGCCACAAGTTCTTCAGCCACTTTTATCCAAATTGAATGAAAATCCATTAATGTCCCATCTTTATCAAATAGTATTGCTTTTACTTTCTCCATAACACCCCACCTCTCGTCTCTTATCTCCTCCAGTGTATCAATAAAGTATGGATATAAAATAAACGAATTGTAAAAATACCATGAAAATCAAACTAACTTCCAATTTACAATACAAATCGGATTGTTTGACTATTACGTAACAGAAGCGTAAAATTACTCTCATCTTATTGAAAATTAGCTAATTACTTAACCTCATTAACTATCATGATAGTTTCCTAATTCTTTTTTTAAGTAGGAGATGTTTATATATGGTTGAAGAAATATTTTATAAGAAAACATTAGAAAATCTGTTTTTAGATCCTGTTCAAATTACACTTTGGGATGGAAACACTGTACAGTACGGTGAAGGGAATCCTCAATTTCATATTACATTCCACAAACCTCTTGCCAAAAAAGAGATAATAAAAGATCCCTCCATCGCATTTGGTGAAGCTTATATGAATGGAGATATTGAAATAGAGGGTAACCTTGAAAAAGCGATTGAGTCTATTTATAAAAACAAAGACAGTTTTTTAGGTAATAGCAAATTACAATACTTTACAAGCAGATGGAATTTTTCAAAACGAAAAAATAAAGAAGATATCGCCCATCATTATGATATTGGGAACGATTTTTATAAATTATGGCTAGATGAAACAATGACATACTCTTGTGCATATTTCCAAAATGAAACCGATTCCTTAACAGCTGCTCAACATAATAAAGTAAATCATATTTTAAAAAAGTTAAACCTTCAAAAAGGAGATACTTTGCTAGACATTGGTTGCGGATGGGGTGAACTCATTACAGCTGCCGCAAAACAATATGGTGTGAAAGCAACGGGAGTCACATTAAGTGAAGAACAATATGCAAAAACTCTAGAAAGAATCGAAAAAGAAAATCTCACAGATTTAGTTGAAGTAAATTTACTCGATTATCGTGATATTCACGAGCGAAAGTTTGATAAAATTGTTAGTGTAGGTATGATTGAACATGTCGGGAAAGATCACATTACAGAGTACTTTGAAACGGTCAATGCATTACTCAATGATGGTGGTATTTCCGTTCTTCACTGTATTACTTCTCCTACAGAGGGCGCTACTAATAGTTGGATTGAGAAATATATATTTCCTGGTGGATACGTCCCCGCCGTTAATGAATTAATTACTAACATAACTAATCAGCATTTCTTTATAGTTGATGTTGAAAGTTTGCGCAGACATTACGGTAAAACACTTCAACACTGGGCAGAAAACTTTGAAAATACACTAGATGAAATACGTAAAACAAAAGATGAGCGATTTATTCGTATGTGGCGCTTGTATTTAAATGCTTGTGCAGCTTCGTTTTATACTGGTAACATTGATTTACATCAATTTGTATTTACAAAAGGGATTAGTGATTCCATTCCTTGGACACGTTCATATATGTATAAATAAAAAAGGATGCCTTTACAGGGCATCCTCTTGATGTTCAGGAACAAATAGTTCCAGACAATGATACATATTTTCGAATTCCATCGGTGCATCTCCACCATATTCACCATCTAAATTAATCATTAGTTTATCTGGTGAATGCACTTTAATTCGGTTCGCTTGTGTGTATAGTACTTTTGGATTGTTAATATGTTCACCACGCTGCGCTTGTGTTGCAGCTTTAATTAAGTCGGCAATCGAACCTTTTTTCAGCACTAATAAATCAAATAAGCCATCGTTAATCGATGCATATGGTGCTACCTTTTCAAAGCCACCCACTGAACGAGTATTCGTAATTAAAAACATCGTAATTTCTTCTTGTAGTAATTTTCCATCATACTCAATTTCAACGTATGTTGGATGTAGTGATGGTAGCATTTCGATACCTTTTAAATAATAAGCAAGTTGTCCTAATACAGTCTTTAGCTTACTTGGTACTTCATATGTTAATTCTGTAATACGACCGCCACCAGCGATGTTAATAAAATATGTATCGTTTGCTCTACCAAGGTCTAATGGCACAGTTTTTCCTTCACAAATAATATCCGCTGCCTCTTCAATAGAACGAGGTACACCGATTGCACGTGCAAAGTCATTTGTCGTTCCAACTGGAATAATTCCAAATTTCGGACGGAATTCATGACCAACTAGACCGTTTACAACTTCATTTAACGTGCCGTCACCACCAGCCGCAATAACAACATCAAATTTACGCTCTACAGCTTGCCTCGCCGCCACAGTTGCGTCTCCAGGACCCGTTGTCGCATGACAAGATGCTTCATATCCAGCTTGTTCTAATTTTTGTAATACTTCCGGTAAGCTCTTCTTAAATAGCTCACGCCCAGAAGTAGGATTATAAATAATTCTTGCTCGCTTCATCATTTATTAGCACAGGAAATTTCTTTATGTATCGACAAAGAACATACCGAACTTCTATTCAGTATTCCCATGCCTACCTCCTCTCATCTTCCTATCCTTCTTTTATCTCGCTCAAACAGGCAGTAAGAACCCGATTCGTGTAGCCCATCAAAAGTAAATATTCATTTCAATGGTTTTGTTTTATTTGACAAAAAATTTATGTCCATCTATTTCCTCACAACAATTTACATATAACGAATAATAATTATCTATTATTTCATGAGATGAAAAAACCTCTATTTCTAGATTTATCATTATTCCCACCTTTTTGCAACTATCATACCATAGTTGCTATACAAACATTTTTCCACTTTTGACAGTTAATCAAACGTTTGTTTAAATAATTTTCTCTCATTTAAACAAACGTTTGATTAACCTAGAAAAACACCCATGTACGGGTGTTTTTCTGCTTAATCTTTAAAAGTTACTACTATTATCGCTTATTAATCTCTTCAAGTAAGATTTTGTTAACAAGCGGTGGATTTGCTTGTCCTTTTGTAGCTTTCATAATTTGACCAACTAAGAAGCCAATTGCACGGTCTTTACCGTTTTTAAAGTCTTCGATAGATTGCTCATTATTATCAAGAATTTCTGTTACAACTTTCCGAAGTGTACCCTCGTCAGAAATTTGAACAAGACCTTTCGCTTTAACGATTTCCTCTGGGTCTCCACCTTTTTCAATTAATTCGTTAAATACTTTCTTCGCAATTTTAGAAGAAATTGTACCTTTTTCAATTAATTGAACCATTTTAGATAAACCAGCAGGCGTTAATGCAACATCTTTTAATTCTTTTTGTTGTTTGTTTAAGTATGCAAGTACTTCACCCATTAACCAGTTTGATGTTAATTTCGCATCAGCACCGTCTGCAACAGTTGCTTCAAAGAAATCAGACATTTCTTTCGTTAATGTTAATACGTGTGCATCATAAGCTGGTAAGCCTAATTCTGCAACGTAGCGAGCTTTACGTGCATCTGGAAGTTCTGGAATAGAAGCACGAACTGCTTCTTTCCACTCATCGTCGATGTAAAGTTCAACTAAGTCTGGTTCTGGGAAGTAACGGTAATCATCAGATCCTTCTTTCACACGCATTAAGATTGTTTTCTTCGTTGCTTCATCATAACGACGTGTTTCTTGTTGGATGATACCACCAGATAATAATTCTTTTTCTTGACGCACTTGCTCGTGCTCAAGACCTTTTTGTACGTAAGTGAATGAGTTTAAGTTTTTCAGTTCTGCTTTTGTACCGAACTTTTCTTGTCCAACTGGACGAAGAGAAATGTTCGCATCACAACGCAAGGAACCTTCTTCCATCTTACAGTCAGATACGCCCGTGTATTGAATAATTGATTTTAACTTCTCTAAGTATGCATATGCTTCTTCCGGTGTACGCATATCTGGCTCAGACACGATCTCGATTAAAGGCATACCTTGACGATTGTAGTCTACTAATGAACCATCAGCTGTATGCGTTGATTTACCAGCATCTTCTTCTAAATGAAGACGTGTAATACCGATACGTTTCTTTTTACCGTCTACTTCGATTTCAATCCAGCCATTTTCACCAATTGGCTTATCAAATTGAGAAATTTGGTAAGCTTTCGGATTATCTGGGTAGAAATAGTTTTTACGGTCGAACTTCGTTTCCGTTGCGATTTCACAGTTTAATGCCATTGCAGCTTTCATTGCAAAGTTAACTGCTTCTTTATTTAAAGTAGGAAGTACCCCTGGGTATCCTAAGTCAATTACACTTGTTTGTGTATTTGGCTCCGCTCCGAATTCTGTTGGACTCGCAGAGAAAATTTTCGAATTTGTTTTTAACTCAACGTGAACCTCTAAACCAATAATTGTTTCTAAATTCATCTATGCTCGCCTCCTTACAGACTTGCTTTTTTTGTATGATAGTCTGTTGCTTGCTCAAACGCATGTGCAACGCGGTAAATTGTCGCTTCATCGAAGTGTTTACCAATGATTTGTAGACCAAGTGGCATGTTGTTAGCACCGAATCCACATGGAACAGAAATCGCTGGAACACCCGCTAAGTTTACTGGGATTGTTAAAATGTCGTTTGCATACATTGTCATTGGATCATCAACTTTTTCGCCCACTTTAAATGCCGGAGTTGGCGTTGTTGGTCCAATAATAACATCGTAGTTAGCAAATACATTTTCAAAGTCGTTTTTAATTAATGTACGTACTTGTTGTGCTTTTTTGTAATATGCATCATAGTAACCAGAGCTAAGTGCAAATGTACCAAGCATAATACGACGTTTTACTTCATCACCGAAACCTTCGCTACGTGTGTTTTTGTAAAGGTCTAATAAATTATTTACATTATCAGAACGAACACCGTAACGTACGCCATCAAAGCGTGAAAGGTTCGCAGATGCTTCAGAAGAAGATAATAAGTAATACGTTGCTAGAGCGTATTTAGAGTGCGGAAGAGATACTTCCTCCCAAGTTGCGCCCATACCTTCTAATACTTTTAAAGCAGCTAGTACTGACTCACGAGCTTCTTCGCCAACACCTTCTCCTAAGTATTCTTTCGGTACAGCAATACGTAAACTTTTAACGTCGCCTGTTAAACCAGCTAAGTAGTTTCCTACTTCAACGTTTGCAGAAGTTGCATCCATACGGTCAAGACCTGAAATAGCTTGTAATAAGTATGCATTATCTTCTACTGTACGTGTAATCGGTCCGATTTGGTCCAGTGAAGATGCGAATGCAACTAATCCGTAACGAGATACACGTCCGTAAGTTGGTTTTAAGCCTACAACGCCGCAATATGCAGCTGGCTGACGGATAGAACCACCTGTATCAGAACCTAGAGAGAATAATACTTCTCCTGCTGCTACAGCTGCTGCAGAACCACCACTAGATCCGCCTGGAACGTAATCTAAGTTCCATGGATTTTTCGTAGCGTAGAAACCTGAGTTTTCATTTGAAGAACCCATTGCGAACTCGTCCATGTTTAATTTACCGATTGTAATTGTGTCAGCAGCTTTTAGCTTTTGCACAACTGTCGCATCATAAATTGGATCAAAGTTTGCTAAGATTTTGCTCGCACAAGTTGTACGAAGACCGTTAGTTACAATGTTATCTTTTACACCAATTGGCATACCGAATAATAAACCATTATCTTCAGCGCCGATTTTTGCATCTAATTCTTTCGCTTTTGCGCGTGCATTTTCTTCATCTAATGTAAGAAAAGCTTTTACGTTATCTTCAACATCCGCAATACGTTTGTAAGATTCTTCTACTAAATCCGTAACGGAAATTTCTTTGTTGTTTAATTTCTTATGTAACTCTGATACTGAATGATCAAATAATGACATCGAAATTCCCCTCCTCTATTCTAATACTGCTGGAACACGGATTTGATTATCTTTGTGATCCGGTGCATTTTTTAATACTTCTTCAACTGGTAAACCTTTTTCTGGTACATCTTCACGCATAACATTTTTCATAGTTAATACATGAGTTGTTGGTTTTACATCTGTTGTATCTAATTCATTTAACTGTTCTGCAAATGTAACAATTGCATCTAGTTGTTTTTGAAATTTTTCTGCTTCTTGATCAGTAATTGCAAGACGTGCTAAATGTGCTACGTGCTTTACATTCTCAACGGAAATTCTTGACACGGCTAGGCCACCTCCATAATATATCGTTCAATCTACAATACTATTGATGATACCAAATTTTCAGTACTTCAAGCAAGTCAACACAGAGTACTTACGCCATTTTTACATAAAAAAAGAAAGGCAAATGCCTTTCTTTACAATTTACTCTTTATCTAACGGTTTATTTTTCGGAAATCTCTCGTTATCTTCTTCATTATCACGAATTGTTTTTTGTAATACAAAACAAGACATCGTTAAAAATAATGTTCCAATTAAATAGTATCCTTTTACACTAAGCGTTTCATCTAGCGTATAAATACCAATTAGCATACCTGAAAGTGCACAAACAAATGAAGTCCATGCTAAAAACGTGAACGCTTGCGTATTACGTCTTCTCATCGTTCTCCCCCTCGTTAGCAGTACATCCATTATAGATAAGTATATTTACCATGATGGATTTTTATGTAAATTCTAGTTTTATATTTATAAATCTATCATAAAAGAATACTATTTTAAAGAAAGTTTTCTGCCTAATCTGAAAAAACAATTAAAATAATTGACAATTATTTCTATTCTACATAAAATAAAAATAAATATTACGAACCTCGAAATATACGGGAGTGGAATTAATTGTTGCAATATGAACATTTTTTAGACTTACTGCTAGATAACGCCAAGAAACTTTTCTATCCTGAAGAATGGGTAAGCCTAGATTTAACACTTTCTAAAACAGAAGTATTTTGTTTACTTTGGATGGAACGAAATACAGATATTACAATGACGAAAATTGCTGATCTTCTTGATATACCGATGAGTACAACGACAGGTGTTGTAAATCGCCTTGTAAAAAAGGGATATATTGAACGCTATCGTGATGAAAACGACCGACGTATTGTATTAATTCGTTTAACAGAAAACGGCGTATTGCTCGTTCAAGAAGTAAAGCAAAATGTAGCCCATTACTTTAGCTTAGTAACAGAAGCATTATCAGAAGAAGAAAAAGCATTCTTACTACAAATCTTCCAAAAGATTATGAATCACATCGCTACGTCACAGCAAAAAACAGAAGAAAAAGTTTCTACACCTAAAATGAAAAACATTCCGATTGAATAAAAACCCTAATAGGGTTTTTATTCAAAAAATACTTCGACACTCGTAATATTCGATATTCGAAACAAAGGGGATATGAATGATGAGAATTATCTTGTATACAGGTAAAGGCGGCGTAGGAAAAACTAGCATTTCAGCAGCAACAGCAATTCAAAGTGCGAAACAAGGATTAAAAACTTTAGTAATGAGCACAGATCCTGCTCATAGTTTAGGAGATTCATTTGGTATAAAGCTATCTTCTGAGCCATTAGAAGTTCGTAAAAATTTGTGGGCACAAGAAATTAATACGATTTATGAGATGGAAAAAGGCTGGGGAAAATTACAGAAATATATTACACTACTCTTCACTTCCAAAGCAGCCGATGATATTACAACAGAAGAATTAACGATGTTTCCTGGTATGGAAGATTTAATTAGCTTACTTCGCGTGCTCGATTATTATAAACAAAACACATATGACGTTATTATCATTGATTGTGCTCCAACAGGAGAAACATTAGCAATGCTCAGCTTTCCAGACATGCTCGGCTGGTGGATGGAAAAACTCTTTCCTATTAAAAGAAAAGTTTTAAAAGTTGTTCGCCCTGTAGCTCAACCACTTCTTGGTGTCCCCCTTCCAACCGATGATATTATGGACGAATTAACAAATACACTTGAACAACTCGGAGAAATGAGGGATATTTTATCAAACCGAGACGTAACGAGTATCCGCATCGTTGTAAATCCCGAAAAAATGGTCATTAAAGAAGCACAGCGCAGCTTTACGTATTTAAATCTATACGATTATAACGTAGATGCCATTATGATCAATCGTGTCATTCCTAACACTGTCA
The DNA here is from genome assembly GCF_027716265.1 of Bacillus cereus group sp. Bc031. Classification (NCBI taxonomy): domain Bacteria; kingdom Bacillati; phylum Bacillota; class Bacilli; order Caryophanales; family Bacillaceae; genus Bacillus; species Bacillus cereus group sp. Bc031. Next base: position 30,273 of record NZ_JAQFUL010000004.1, on the reverse strand, counting down.
CCGATCCTTATTTTCAAGCATGGAAAGATACCCAAAAGAAATATAAAACATTAATTCAAGATAGTTTTGATCCACTTCCTATTTACGAAGCTCCAATGTTTGAACAAGAAGTTGTTGGTTTACCTATGTTAGAACGTGTAGGAGATACTTTATTTAAAACGGATCATTGTCCTACTGAAGTCAAATTTAACGGTCGCACTCAATATGTAAAAAAAGATGGCGATGAATATATTTTCGTTTTGTCCATTCCCTTCTCTAACAAAAGTGAACTTGCATTAAATCAAAAAGGCGATGAGCTTATCATTCGTGCTGGTTCTGTTAAGCGGAACATCACATTACCCAAAACGTTAACACATCTTTCTATTCAAGGAGCAAAATTCGAAGATGATGTACTAAACATTCGATTTGGAGGTGTCGTACATGCATGAAGAACTACTAAGGAAAGTCATCCGTACAAAAATAAAAGTAGGTATGCATATATTAGAAGAGTTACCTACCCCAATCCAGCAATCAGCTAAGCAAATGCTAAATATTTTACAAGAGGAACTAGCTGCTTATCCAAAAGAACAAGGGCATCATGAAGATAATTTAAAAAGTATTATAATTGAATGAATATCTCTGGGTAGAGGGCCTTTCTAGGCTTTCTATCTCCATATTGGAGTGATGTAAGTTGTCAAAAAAAATTCCAACTATTATGCTTTGGCTTATTCCCTTTTTATTTTTCATTCATAACCTTGAAGAATCTTTCCAAATGCCACAATATCTTGCTAATCAATTTTCAATTACTTTTATAACTAGTCAACAATTTTCCATTGCTATTTCTATATTGACTCTCTTTGTTTTACTTATCGTCTTTCTATATCAACTAAACATCTTGCCTTCTATATACTGGATTATTTTTATACAAGGGGCAATTTTCTTCAACTCTGTTCAACATATTATTTTGTTTTTCATTTACCGTTCCTATAACCCTGGCGTAATATCCGCAGCTTTCATTGCCATCTTTTCTATTTTCTTTTTTTCATCCCAAAAACACTTAATTCATAAAAATAACTTCTTAATTACACTCGCTGTCAGCTTATTTTCTTATCCTATTATAATTTGGATTACCTTACTATTCGCTAGCTACTTTCATTCATAAAAAAGACCAGGAAAACTCCTGGTCCATTACTCTACTTAACAAACATTGGATTCTACGTTATACAGAATTGGAAGGTACAGAATTAGGGTTTGTTTGTTAAGTAGCTTATATGTTGAACGAACTAACAGCGGAGGGGTTCCTTCTGTTAGTCCATTAAACCCCATCATTATTTTACGATTTTTTCAAGCTCATCAAGTGAAAGATCTACTGAAATCGAACCATCATTTGTTTCTTTCTTAATTGCATCTGTTACTTCTTTTGAATGATATAATTCAATTACTTTTTTCAGTGTTGGATCATCTTTATCTTTCGTACGAGCTGCGAAAATATTAATATATGGCTTCGCATTTTCATTCTTTGGATCTTCTAAGAAAATTGGATCCTTCGCTGGATCTAATCCAGCTTGACCAGCAACACCGTTATTAATAACTGAAGCTGCTACATCTTTTAATACACGAGGTGTTTGCTGTGCGATAACCGGTGTAATTTTTAACTTCTTCGGATTTTCAGCAATGCCGCTTGGATCTCCAAATAGACCAAAGTCTTTTTTAAGCTTTAATAACCCAGCTGCATCAAGAAGTTTTAATGCACGTGCTTGGTTCGTTGGATCATTTGGAATCGCAATTTCTGAACCATCTGGAATTTCATTTGCTTTCTTATGTTTTTCAGAGTATAAACCCATTGGTGCAATTTGCGTTGTACCAACAGCTGTAATATCTAGCTTATGCTCCTTTTTAAATTGCTCTAAGAATGCAATATGCTGGAATGAATTTAATTCAATATCTCCATCAGCTAACGCTTTATTTGGCGTTGTGTAATCAGAGAACTCAACCAGTTTAATTTTAATTCCTTCTTTTTCAGCTTTCCTCTTCAAAATTTCCCAAGCGTCTCCATCCGTTCCAGTTACACCGACGCGAACTACTTTTTCTTTCGCTCCTGCCCCTGTGTCTCCACTTGAGCAGCCACTTAATGCTGAAACCCCTACAATCGCTGATAATGCAAATGCTAAAATTTTCTTCATTTCCTTTTCCCCGCTTCCTTTTTATGATCTGCGTAAAAAGACTTTCGCAAAGTAGTTTCCTAAGTTTTGAGCTAACTGTACAAGAATGATAAGTAAAACGACCGTTACGAACATAACTGATGTATCAAAACGTTGATAACCATATGTCATTGCTAAATCACCAAGACCGCCGCCACCGACAAGCCCAGCAACCGCAGAAAATTCAATTAAACCAACTGTCATAAATGTAACACCTAAAATTAATGGCGCTAACGCTTCTGGTACAAGGATTTCAAAAACAATTCTAATTGGTGAAGCACCCATCGCTTGAGCTGCTTCGATTACCCCTTTCGGAACAGAAACAAGATTTGTTTCAACCATTCTAGCAATACCGATCGATGCAACTAACGTCATTGGAAAAATTGCTGCTGCCGTTCCAATCGTTGTTCCAATAACACTTCTTGTTAGCGGACTTAAAGCTACTAAGAAAATAATGAATGGAATCGGACGAATTGTATTAATAATGATATTAAGAATAGAAAAGACCCATTTATTTTCTAAAAAGTTTCCTTTTCTCGTTACATATAAAAGTAAACCTAGAGGTATACCGAGAATTGTAGCGAATATAAGGGTTATAATTACCATTAAGAGGGTATCCCCCGTCGCATCTAATATGCGCGGCCAAAATATACTCCAATCAACTCGCATGAGCTTCTACCTCCTTCAGCTGCACTTGCAGTCTTAGATGTTGTAATGCTTTTTGAATTTCCCTCTGTTCACCTTGCAATTCTACAAGAAGATTTCCAAATAGCACATTTTGAAGTTCAATAATATTTCCGTACAGTACATTTACATCAACGTTATAGTTTTTTGCGATATATGACAGTACCGGCTGTCCTGTTTCCTCACCAGTAAATGTTAGGCGATAAATCTGACCACCATTTTGAATTTTCGCTAGAACACTTTCCGGTAAATGATCATTAATAACAGAACGTACAAAGTTTTGAGTCGTCTTTGTTTTCGGTTGTGTGAAAACATCAAACAGTTTTCCTTCTTCAATAACTTTTCCATTCTCCATTACAGCTACACGGTGACAAATTTCTTTCACAACATGCATTTCATGTGTAATAAGAAGAATTGTTAAATTATATTCTCGATTTACTTTCTTTAATAAGTTTAGAATTTCTGTCGTTGTTTCTGGATCTAAAGCTGATGTTGCCTCATCACATATAAGAATATCTGGTGATGTTGCAAGTGCTCTAGCAATACCAACACGCTGCTTTTGTCCGCCTGATAGCTGCTCTGGATAATTGTTTGCTTTATCTTCTAACCCTACAAACTTCAGCAATTCATTTACTCTTTCTTTTATTTCATTCTTTGGTACTTTTGCTAACTTTAATGGATAAGCAATATTCCCAAACACTGTTCTTGAATTAAATAAATTAAAGTTTTGAAAAATCATCCCGATTCTTTGTCTTAGCTTCCGTAATTCTTTCGTCGATAATGATGTAATATCTTTATCATCTATTGAAATCGTTCCTGCCGTTGGTCTCTCTAACATGTTTACTAGGCGTAATAATGTACTCTTTCCAGCGCCACTAAAACCGATAATGCCAAAAATTTCGCCTTTCTCAACTGATAACGTTACATCCTCCACCGCATGAACAGATTGCCCACCTGATTCATATACTTTACTTACATTATTAAAAGAAATCATTTTTCCCCCTCCTATATGCTGTAAAAACTTGAAGCAGAGCTCTCGAGGTAAAATAAAAAGTGCTCTCCTTCTTATCAACCATAAAGATAAGAAGGAGAGCACTTATATGTACTCGTTCACATCTTCTCATCTTCCAAGCCTTTCATAGACTTGCTGGAGTTAGCACGGTATTAAAAAAACCCGTTGCTGAGGTATCGTAGGGCCAGTCCCTCCACCTCTCTGGATAAGAATGTATCGATTTAATTGTCGTTTAATTAATTCTCATTATAGAACTCAGAATAATAAGAGTCAATACATTTTTTAGAAAAATATTAATTATTTCTTTATTAAAATTTTCAGATGAAAAATTCAAGAAAAAATAGTAATATTTAAAGTTATGTAAAATTCTCCTCTTGCATATTTTTTAAAAGGATAATCTTCTCTACTAATTGAATACCATTATTTGAATATGAAATCGGAGGAAGATAAATATATGAAAACAGCTCTTTTACTCATTGATATTCAAAATGATTATTTTCCACACGGCAAAATGGAATTACGTAATCCAGTCGAAGCAAGCGCATATGCCCGTCGGCTACTACAGCTCTTTAGAAAGAAAAACGAACCTATTTTTCATATCCAACATGTAGCAATAAAAGAGGACGCTACTTTTTTCCTACCCAATACAGAAGGTGTACATATTCATGAAAGCGTGCGCCCACTTAAAGAAGAAACCGTTATACTCAAACATTATCCAAATAGTTTTCGCGAAACCGATCTTCTAGAGCAATTACAACGTTTAAATATTGAGCACCTCGTCATATGCGGGATGATGACTCATATGTGTATTGATGCTACCGTAAGGGCTGCCTTTGATTTCGGCTTGCAATGTACTGTTATACATGATGCTTGTGCGACAAAAGATCTTTCTTTTAAGAATGCTACGATACCCGCTGTTTATATTCATAATACAATTTTAGCTAGTTTAAATGGCGTATATGCAAATGTAATGAGTACAGAGGAGTTTTTAGCTACAAAAAAACACTCTCTTCAGTGAGCAAAACCGAAAAGAGTGTTTCTTGTCAAACCATAGATTTTCTTTCAAATTGTATTATACAGGAAATCCTTAAAATGAATACAAAAAAATGTGACTAATAAGTCAACTTTTCTCGTTGTTTTATTTCTATTTACATGTTTATCCCGGTATTAATAGGGTTTAGCTAGTTCCACTTACCAAGTAGTAATATATGGTAAGTGTTTTTTGATTCAAATTAACTAGTTTCTCCTATTATTTATCTGTTTGTTTTTGTTTCTTTTTCAAATACTCCGCACGCAATTTTTCAATTTGCTGCTTTTTATCAAATTTGACAGGCGTCTGTTTTTCATGAAACTTTGCGACAGCTACCTGGCCTTTGTAATCCAATTGATATTTTCCCACTTTGTTCACCTACTTTTCTTATCTTTAAAGAGAATCTATTCAGCAAATATAAATATACCTCATTTTGCTGAAGTAAACCTTATTACTTTATTAGTTTTTCTACTGATTACTATGTTAATCCACATATAAAAATTTTTTCAAAAAAAAGAGATCTTCGCAGACTGCGAAGATCTCTTCTACTATTTCTTATAAAGTTTCAGAAGTAGTTTTTGCTTGCATGTGAAGTGCTAAGTAGTCAGGGCCACCAGCTTTAGAGTCTGTACCAGACATGTTAAAGCCACCGAATGGTTGGTATCCTACGATTGCACCAGTACATCCACGGTTGAAGTATAAGTTACCTACGTGGAAGTCTTCACGTGCTTTTTCAATATGGTCACGGTTGTTAGAGATAACTGCTCCTGTTAAACCGTATTCTGTATTGTTTGCAATTGCAAGTGCATGGTCAAAGTCTTTTGCTTTACAGAATGCTACTACTGGTCCGAAGATTTCTTCTTTCATTAAGCGAGCATCTTCTGCAACGTCAGCAACGATTGTTGGTTGGATGAACCAGCCTTTAGAATCGTCTCCTTCGCCACCTGCTAAAATTCTACCTTCTTCTTTACCAATTGCAACATAGCTCATTACTTTATCAAATGCAGCTTGGTCATTAACAGGACCCATGTTTGTACCTAATACAGCTGGGTTAGCAACTGTTAATTCTTTTGTTAATTCAACAGCACGATTTAATACGTGATCGTATACATCTTCGTGGATTACTGCACGAGAACATGCAGAACATTTTTGTCCTGAGAATCCGAATGCTGATGCAACGATAGATTTAGCTGCTAATTCAAGATCTGCTTCTTTATCAACAACGATTGTATCTTTACCGCCCATTTCAGCGATAACGCGTTTTAACCAAATTTGGCCTGGGTTTACTTTCGCTGCGCGCTCATAAATACGGATACCTACATCACGAGATCCAGTGAAGCTAATGAAACGTGTACGAGGGTGATCTACTAAGTAGTCACCAACTTCAGAACCATTACCTGGTACGAAGTTTACTACACCAGCTGGTAAGCCAGCTTCTTCTAATACTTCCATAAATTTCGCTGCTACTACAGGAGTTGTACTAGCTGGTTTTAGTAATACTGTGTTACCAGAAACTAAAGCAGCTGTTGTCATACCTGCCATAATTGCGAATGGGAAATTCCAAGGAGAAATGATAACACCTACTCCTAATGGAATGTAAGAGAAACGATTATATTCAATTGGACGGCTTTCTACTGGAATTCCGTCTTTTAATTTCAACATTTGACGACCATAATATTCCATAAAGTCGATTGCTTCTGCTGTGTCAGCATCTGCCTCATTCCATGGTTTACCTGCTTCTTTTACAAGAATAGCAGAGAATTCATGTTTTCTACGACGAACGATCGCTGCAGCACGGAATAAAATGTCTGCACGCATTTCTGGCTTTGATTTTCTCCAAGTTTGGAATGTTTCATCCGCTACTTGCATTGCTTTTTCAGCTAACTCACGGCTTGCTTTTGAAACACGACCAACAAGTTCCTCTTTATTTGCAGGGTTTACAGAAACAATTTTGTCTTCTGTAGTGATTTTTTCTCCCCCAATAATTAATGGATAGTCTTGCCCAAGATAAGATTCTACTTTCTTTAAACCTTCTTCAAACGCTAATTTGTTAGCCTCCACTGAAAAATCTGTAAATGGCTCATGTTTGTATGCTACTACCATTATTTTTAGCCTCCCCTTAGAAAAACGTTTACATTTTACAACATTATTCTACACGATAATTTAGATTTATTCAAATATTCCTAGACTTATATTTTAAAAATTAATTAATTTTTAAAATATAATAAAAAAACAGAGTTATACAAATGTATAACTCTACAAAATATGAGTATATTCCAAAATGTTTTTGCTAATCAATAAAATGGTTACTAACAAAAATAAAGTCCTTACATATCCAACACCTTTTTGAACTGCAAACTTCGATCCAAAATAAGCGCCAAAAATCATCGATAACCCCATAATAATACCGTATTCAAAATGAATTACGTCTAAAAATAAAAAAGTGATTAACGATACGATATTACTAACAAAGTTCAAAAGTTTTCCAGATGCTGCCGCTTGAATAAAATCCAAACCAATTAATAAAAATGCAAAAATTAAAAAGGATCCCGTCCCTGGTCCAAAAAACCCATCGTAAAACCCTATCATTAAAATAACAAAGAAAAATATTAATGTTTTTCTTTTCGTCATCTTCTTATAGGTAGACACACTTCCCCAATCCTTTTTCGCAATAATATAAATAGCAATAAATACCAACATTACAAGCACTAACGGACGTAAAATATCCGGCGGGATAAACTTTACTACTAAAGCACCTGCTACTGCTCCTATAACAGTTAACGGGATTAACTTTCCTACAATTTTAAAATCGACCTTTCCCGATCGAATAAAGTAAATCGCACTCGTAAACGTCCCCATCGTTGCAGCTAATTTATTGGTTGCAATTGCCGAAGCTGGCGGTAAACCAACAAACATAAGTGCCGGAAGCGAAATTAACCCTCCACCGCCAACAACTGAATCAATAAAAGCTGCTAAAAAACCGAATGCAATTAATAAAATAATGACTTGAAAACTTAATTCATCCATGCCCTTTACCCCTTACCCCATTATTTATAACATTTTAAATTATAACAAAATTACCCAAGAAAAAAAGCCGTTCCATAAAGGAACGGCCCTTCTACTTAATCTAAAATTTTCACATACGGTTCATCTTGCTTCGCTTCACGTATAATAATCGCTTCTGGACGCTCTACAGATTTAATCGTTACTTGTACTTTCATATAATTCGGGAAGTATTCCATAACAAGCCCGGCTACATATTGTGTAAAGCCAATTATTTCTGCTTTCCCATTAAACTGGACAGGAATATCAAGCTTTATTTCTCTTAATTCATCGTCTCTATACATACCAGTACCGATAACAGCTGTATAGTCACCTTGGAAATAATCGCTTAATTTTGCCTTGAAGTTTGATACTCTAGCCAAGTCTTCACGTTTATTATCTGTTTTCGCTTGTTCAGATGGGAACAAATAATATTTCTCATTAATTTGTTTCCAATCCTCAACCGTTTCACTACCTTTTTCGACATTCGCATAAGAAACAAAGTTACCTGGTACGAGCGAAGACTTTGGAGCCTGACGATAAATCGCAAATGTTATCGGAAGGTTTTTTGTCTCAGGATCTTGTTGATGCATAACTTTCAAGATTTCTGGCACCATTTTTTTCCCTTCAGCTAACATCTTTTCATTCGAAATTGCAGCCTCACGCGGATACCCATGCTCTTCCTCATAATAATGAACCGAATTCATCGCTAATCCAACTACAATGCCACTACGCTCATCTTTTTTGTCTTTGTTCACATAATAATCATGTTCTAAAATATTGGAAATATATATTGGATTTTTTTTATTTTTCGCCTCTAATGATTCGGATCCTGCACCTAATGCGGGATTTAACCCTATGTTCGGGAATTTAACCGCATCTTTTTTTAATGTATCTTCTAGTTCCTTTTGTTCTGCATCTGTACGTTTTCTTTTAACAAGCATCTGTATATACTGAGTAGTTAGGGACTTTCCGCCTTTTAAAACATTATCTTTCGTACTAAATGATTCTTTCGCAATACGCATTAATCCTGTTTCAAATTCATCTATATCAAGGCGATTACTTACTCCTTGCACAACTAAGCCACGTGCGTTTCCTCCCTCAAATGGAATAGTCGTCTTATAATATTCATCCGAAATAGAGTAATTCGGGACGATTGCTTGCTCTTTTGCTTTCCCCGATTTCTCAACCACTTTTTCATCTTTGTCGGCACCTGCACTACACCCACTTACAAGTAGGCCAAGGCTTAATACCGCTAATGCTATTTTTTTCATGGTAAGTTTGCACCTCTTACTTATTTAGCTCTTGTAAGAACCTCTCTTCATTCCAAACCTCGACATTATGTTTCTCCGCTTGTGCTAATTTCGAACCTGCCGCTTCACCTGCAACAACTAAATCCGTACTTTTACTAACACTTCCTGTTACTTTTCCACCTAATGCCTCAATCTTCTTCTTCGCTTCACTACGTCCCATAACTTCTAATTTCCCTGTTAAAACGACAGTTTTTCCTGCGAAGTACGACTCAACGTTTTGTAAATCAGCAATTTTCATGCCTTTATATGTCATGTTCACGCCGTATTCTTTAAATTGTTGTAATAACTCTAATACGTCTTCATTATCAAAATACGCCACGACGGATTGAGCCATTTTTTCACCAATCTCATTAATTGCTTTTAGTTCTTCTTCTGTCGCTTTCACAAGTGCATCCATCGTTTCAAAATGCTCAGCAAATGTACGTGCTGCTTTCGCTCCGACATGGCGAATACCAAGACCGAATAATAATCGCTCTAATGAGTTTTCTTTAGAATTCTCAATTGCTTGTACTAAATTCGTTGCTGATTTTTCTCCGAATCGTTCTAGCTGTAATAATTGCTCTTTCGTCAACGAATATAAATCAGCAAATGTACGAATATAATCTGCCTCAAAGAGTTGTGTAATGACACGTTCTCCAAGTCCATCAATATTCATTGCATTTCTTGAAACGAAATGGATTAACCCTTCTCGAATTTGAGCAGGACAAGTTGGATTTATACAACGAAGTGCTACCTCTTCTTCTAAACGAACTAGTTCACTCTCACATGCTGGACAATGCGTTGGCATATGATATTCTTCTTCCTCACCAGTACGCTTATCGAAAAGAACATTCACAACTTCAGGAATAATATCTCCAGCCTTCTTCACAACAACGTAGTCACCAATTCGAATATCTTTTTCACGAATTAAATCTTCGTTATGTAAAGAAGCACGACGAACGATCGTACCAGCCACTCGCACTGGCTCTAGCTCTGCAGTCGGTGTTACAACCCCTGTACGACCAACACTTAATTCAATGCCTGTTAATCTTGTTACAACTTCTTCAGCTGGGAATTTATAAGCAATTGCCCATCTTGGACTCTTTGCTGTAGTGCCTAGACTTTCTTGAAGAGCGACATCATCTACTTTTATAACGATCCCATCAATCTCATAATCAAGATGCGGACGTTTTTCTTGCCATTCTTCTACATAAGCTATAACTTCTTCAATTGTTTCACATGTGCGTCGATTTGGATTTGTTTTGAATCCAAGTTCACCTAAGAAATCAAGCGATTCACTATGTGATAGGATTGTTTTTTCTTCTACATTCGCAAGACCGTATACAAACATAGATAAGTTACGCTTCGCTGCAATTTTCGGATCAAGTTGGCGGATTGAACCTGCTGCCGCATTACGCGGATTCGCAAATACATCTTCACCATTTTGCTCTTTTTCTTCATTTAACTTAACGAATGAACGCTTCGGCATATAAGCTTCGCCTCGTGCCTCTAACGTTACTTCTTCATTTAAACGAAGCGGGATTGCTTTAATCGTTTTTAAATTTTGGGTAATATCTTCACCTGTTACACCATCACCACGTGTTGCCCCTTGAATGAAGCGTCCTTTTTCATAATGAAGTGAAACAGCAAGTCCGTCAATTTTTAATTCGCATATATATCTTACATTCGCATCATCAATTCCTTGACGTACTCGTCGGTCAAAATCACGTAAATCCCCTTCGTTAAATGCATTTCCTAAACTTAACATCGGTGACTTATGTGTTACTTTTTCAAATATATCAAGAACCGTTCCCCCAACGCGAACGGAGGGAGAATCTTCACTCATAAACTCTGGATTCTCTGCTTCTAATTTTATAAGCTCCTGCATATTACGGTCATACTCCGCATCAGAAACAGAAGGATTGTCTAATACGTGATATTGATAGTTAAATGTATTTAACAAATCACGTAATTCTTCTATACGTTTTTTTGCTATCTCTTTTGACATATCCTCATTCCTTTCCTATTGTTTCGTCACAGGTGCAAATTTTGCTAACAAACGTTTAACACCAATTGGGCTTGGGAACGCAATATCTAATTCTTTTGCATCTCCTTCACCTTTTACACTTACAACTGTACCGACTCCCCATTTTTGGTGGGAAGCTTTATCGCCTACTGCCCAGCCAATTTGTTCGCCGCCTGTCGTCTTAGCTGCAGGACGCGCGAAAGCTGAGCGAGAACGTGTTGTAGTTGTCGTTTTACTGCTACTTGCCGTTCTTCCTTTTGCACCAAATGAAGTTTCACGCTTCGGCGCTGTTTCATTTAATGATTCCACTAGTTCTGTCGGGATTTCTGTAATAAATCGAGATGCGGCATTCATACTTGTTCTACCAAATAAAGTACGCATTTGTGCATTAGATAAATACAACTCTTCTTCTGCACGAGTAATACCTACATAAGCAAGACGACGCTCTTCTTGCATTTCATCTTCTTCCATTAGAGAACGAGTATGCGGGAATATTCCTTCCTCTAGACCAACAATAAAGACAACTGGGAATTCTAATCCTTTCGCTGAGTGCATCGTCATTAAAATAACTTCCTCACCAGCAGTTGGGTCTTCATCTACACGATCAATATCTGCAACAAGTGCTAAGTCTGTTAAGAATGCAACAAGACTCTTATCTTCACTTTGAGATTCAAATGTTTGCGTAACAGATAAAAACTCATCTAAGTTCTCTAGACGACCTTCTGCTTCTAACGTACGCTCATTTTTCAACATATCGCGATAGCCTGTTTTCTCAATAACTTCTTCTACCAATTCTGTAACAGATAAATACTCTTGCATATTTACCCAGTTGTGTAATAAACCTGCGAATTCCTTTACTGCCTTTGTAACCTTTGCACTTACTCCAACATGCTCAATCTCATCGAATACAGCAGTTAAAGAAATTCCATTTTGTACACCATAATTAATAATTTTGTCGATAGAAGTCGTACCAATTCCGCGTTTTGGTACGTTAATAATACGCGCAAAACTAATCTCATCATCTTGATTCCCAATTAAACGTAAATACGCCAAAATGTCTTTAATCTCTTTACGGTCGTAGAACTTCGTACCGCCGACAATTTTGTAAGGAATATTAGATTTCAGGAAAATCTCCTCGACCATACGAGACTGCGCATTTGTACGATATAACACTGCAAAATCAGTATATTTTCGTTTTCCCATTTGAATATCGTCGCGAATTTTTTTCGCAACAAAGTATGCTTCGTCCTTTTCGGTTGCAGCACGATAATACGAAATTTTGTTTCCAACTTCATTATCTGTCCATAATTTCTTCGGTTTACGATTCGTATTTCTTTCAATAACCGCATTCGCTGCATTTAAAATATTTTGTGACGAACGATAATTTTGTTCTAACAGGATAACTTGCGCATTCTCATAGTCTTTTTCGAATGACAAAATGTTGGAAATGTCCGCACCACGCCAGCGATAAATTGATTGATCTGAGTCACCTACAACACATAAATTTTTAAAACGTGCTGCTAAATGTTTAACAAGAAGGTACTGCGCTTTGTTCGTATCTTGATACTCATCCACGTGAATATACTGGAATTTGCGCTGATAAAACTCTAGTACTTCTGGAACACGTTCAAATAGTTGAATCGTCGTCATAATTAAATCATCAAAGTCTAGTGAGTTATTTTTCAAAAGACGTTTTTGATATTCTGTATATACATCGCTCGTTAATTTTTCATATGGATCAGCAATTGTAATTTTCTTTGCATATTTATCCGCAGATAACAATTCATTTTTCGCATTACTAATACCAGCTAAAATAGAGCGCGGTTCAAATTTCTTCGGATCAATATTGCGCTCTTTCATAATTTTTTTGACTACAGTTAACTGATCACCTGAATCTAAAATTGTAAAATTACGATTAATACCAATGCGATCGATATCACGTCGTAAAATACGTACACACATAGAGTGGAACGTAGAAATCCAAATATCTTCAGCTTCTGGTCCGACAAGTGTATCAATACGCTCGCGCATTTCACGAGCGGCTTTATTTGTAAAGGTAATAGCTAGTACATTCCATGGCGCTACTCCTTTTTCACCGAGTAAATACGCAATACGATGTGTTAACACACGCGTTTTACCACTACCTGCGCCTGCCATTAATAGAAGTGGTCCGTTCGTTGTTTGTACTGCTTTTTGTTGCTGCGGATTTAAACCATTTAATAATCTATCTGTCATACTCATATACGCCTGCACCTACTCTCCTTTTACTGCTTTAACCGTTTTTAATGCTGCTTTTATATCATCATAAATAATATTTCCGACAACTACTGTATCAGCATGCTGCGCCATTTCCTTCGCCTGTTCAGCATTAGAAATACCGCCGCCATAATATAACTTAGCTTGTTTCAATTGTGCTTTCACATTTTTAACAAGTTCAACATCTCCATACGTACCGCTATATTCTAAATAAAATATCGGTAAACGTAATAGCTTGTCTGCTAAACGCGCGTATGCAATTACATCATCTTCTGTTACATCACACTTTGCATCTGTAAGCTGGGCTACTTTCGCTTCAGGATTTAAAACACAATATCCTTCCATAAAAATTTCGTCCCAATCCATAATATCCCCAAATTCTTTCAAAGCCTCATGATGAACGCCTGTTACCCATTCCACCTTTCGGCTATTTAAAACGCTTGGGATATAATAAAAATCGAATCCTGGTGTAATTGCTTCCACATTAGAAACCTCTAACACACAAGGAACTGCATATCTACGAATGCTAACTAGCATGTGTAGTACATTATCAATTGTCACCCCATCACTTCCGCCTACAATAACAGCATCTGTTCCAGACTCACAAATCATTTCTAAATGTTCGTCACTTAATTCCTTATTCGGATCAAGCTTAAATACATGTTTCCATCCGGAAATATCGTACATGAAAACACCCTTTCTTTTCTCAAGTTGTATATATTTCTGTTTAAAATAACAGTTTATTTTCATTAGGATTTTTTTAGTTCACCTTAAATATTTGTTTAAAGCGGAGAATTAAGTTTGGAATCCCCTCTTCCACATTTTTCAAACGAGAGGATTTAATTTTGAACTTCCTTTTATGCATTCTTTCATTATAACAAAAAAAGCGACTTACACACACGCACAATCCAACATCTTTTTCCACGTCAAATGTTGGATTACATATCCCCAAAATCAAACGGGATACTAATAAGAGAAATAGTATTATCTATTTCAACATTCATAAAAAGGAGTGTTTTTCTAATGAAGCAAAATATCGGTACAATAAATGCCCTAATTCGAATTACACTCGGACTTGTCCTCTTCGGTTGTAGTGCAACGAAACTCGTACGCAAACCTTGGTGCACTTGGTCTAACATTTTGCTATGGATTGGTGCAATGAAAGTTGCAGAGGGAATTGTTCGTTTCTGTCCTATTGTTGAAATGTGGAAATTCGGAAAATACATGAACATGGGGGCATTTAAAATGCCTAGCATGGATTTTGCTAAAAAGGGACATACTAAAGAAGAAGCGAATCAAACTTCCAATCACGACAAACCACAGTCAAATGGAAGTTATGACGCTTCTGACAAAGAGATTGAGTCAGCGATTGAAGATATAATCCTGGCAAAACCGCTTTGAATCATTTGTCACGATGCAAGATGCTCTCAAAGGGACTTAGCTGCTGCAGTGGGCGGTTAAGTCTTCTTTATTTTACCACGAAATAGAACATACATTCTTATTTTAAGTATTTAAATATACACAATCAATAAAATTCAGAAAATTAGGTGTAAACCCCTTGCTTAAAATGATATAAAAGTGATATCATTTTTATATCAGGAGGCGATCATATGAAAGAAAAAAAAGTATTTTACGTTAATGGTTTTCTTGGGATTATTGGAATTTTAATTTTAGCCGCTATCGGTGTATTTTTCCTTGTACAAGAAATTTTCATAGGAGCAGCATTAACTATTATTTTAGCTGCAGTTCTTGCTACAGGTATTGGTATTGTTCAACCAAACCAAGCAAAAGTTATTACGTTCTTCGGTAATTATTTAGGAACAATTCGTCAAAACGGTTTATTTTTAACGATTCCGTTCGCATTCCGTCAAACTGTATCGTTACGTGTTGAAAACTTTAACAGTAAAAAATTAAAAGTAAATGATGTCGACGGAAACCCAATTGAAATTGCCGCTGTTATCGTATATAAAGTTGTTGATTCTGCAAAAGCAATGTTCGGCGTTGAACATTACGATCGATTTGTAGAAATTCAAAGCGAAACGGCAATCCGCCACGTTGCAACAAAATATCCTTATGACAATTTCCAAGATGAAACCTGCGTTACATTACGTGGAAATACTGAAGAAATCTCTGAAGAATTAAAACGTGAGTTAGAAGCACGCCTTGAAATTGCTGGTGTAGAAGTATTAGAAACTCGTTTAACGCACCTAGCTTACGCAACAGAAATTGCCCATGCAATGCTACAACGACAACAAGCAAAAGCAGTATTAGCTGCTAGAAAAGAGATTGTTGAAGGTGCTGTGAAGATGGCTAAAGATTCAATCCATATGTTAGATGAAGAAGGCATACTGGAATTAGATGACGAGCGTAAAGCAAATATGGTAAACAACTTATTAGTTGCCATCGTTTCAGATAAAGGTGCGCAACCAGTCATTAATACAGGAAGCCTCTACTAAGGGCTATAAGTAATTATGGCTAAAAAGAAAAGCTTTCCATTACGTATTGATCCTGAATTACACGCAGTCATCGAAAAATGGGCGAATGATGAGTTTCGTAGCGTCAATGCACACATCGAGTATTTACTTCGAGAAATGGCAAAGCAAAAAGGTAAATTAAAAAAAGATAAAGATGCATAAAAAATCCCGCTGATTCCTCAGCGGGATTTTTACATATTAACTTCTCGCCATCTCATGCCCAATTGTACGATATCCTATATCACTTCGATAAAATAGACCATCACTCTCAATTTTACCGATTTCTTTATACACCTTATCTTTCGCTTCTTGTAAACTATTCGCCTTACAAGCAACAAATAGTACACGACCACCGTTTGTTACAAAGTCACCATGCTTCATTGCTGTACCTGCATGGAAAACAATCACATCTTGCAATGCATCTAACCCGTTAATAATGTCACCTTTTTTATATGCTTCCGGATATCCTTTCGAAGCAAGTACAACACCAATTACCGCTTCCTCTGACCATTGTAACGTTAACTCACTTTCATCTAATATAGCGTTACAAACATCCACTAAATCATTTTCTAAGCGGGGTAATACAACTTCTGTTTCAGGATCACCAAAGCGTGCATTAAATTCAATTACCTTTGGACCATCATTTGTTAAAATAAGTCCCGCATATAAAATTCCTGTAAACGATCGATTTTCTTGGATCATCGCTTTAGCAGTTGGATGCAATACCGTTTTTATCGCCTCTTCAACTGCCGATTCTGGAATCTGTGGTACTGGAGAATATGCACCCATTCCGCCTGTATTTGGACCTTTATCACCATCAAAAGCTCGTTTATGATCTTGAGCAATTACCATCGGATACACAGTTTTTCCATTCACAAATGCCATTAATGAAAATTCTTGTCCATCTAAAAACTCTTCAATAACAACCTTCTTACTGGCTTCGCCGAACTTTACATCTTGTAGCATTTCTTTCGTAGCTTGTAATGCTTCTTCCAGCGTCATCGCTACTGTTACACCTTTACCAGCAGCTAGGCCATCCGCTTTAATAACGATTGGTGCACCAACTTTTTGAATGTACTGTACTGCTTCTTCATAATCTGTAAAAGTTTCATATGCCGCAGTTGGAATATTATACTTTTTCATCAATTCTTTCGTAAAAGCTTTACTACCTTCAATAACAGCAGCCGCTTTATTCGGACCAAATACACGAAGTCCCTCTTCTTTAAAACGATCAACAATTCCATTCATAAGTGGTATTTCTGGGCCAACGAAAGTTAATTCTACATGGTTCTCTTTAGCAAATAAAACTAATGCATCAAAATCATTTTCATCAATATCAACTGGCGTTGCAATATCGCGCATACCTTCATTACCTGGTGCTACATATACCTTTTCTACTTTTTCAGATTGTGCAAACTTCCAAGCTAAAGCATGCTCACGCCCACCGCGGCCAATTACTAAAACATTCATATTTCATCCCCCAATACTTAAATAAGTACAAACTAGAAGCTATGCTCCTAGTTTGCTTTTTCATATCAATAAAAGGTTATCTCGACCGGACTTTTTAAATATCCATATCAATAAAGGTTTAAAAAGGAGGATTAAGAGAACCGAGCAGGTCGAGGCGCATTTGCCAGGAGGACACGGAGTGTAGTTTTCCTACATGAGTACCGCACTGGCATTGCAACGACGACATGCGAAGGTTATCTTAACCGGACTTTTTAAACTTCCTCTATTATTAGTGTTTGAAATGACGTACGCCAGTGAACACCATAGCAATCCCATACGTATCCGCCACTTTAATAGAATCTTCATCACGGATTGATCCGCCCGGTTGAATGATTGCTGTAATTCCTGCTTTTGCTGCTTCTTCTAATGTATCTGGCATTGGGAAGAAAGCATCAGATGCAAGCGCGCTACCTTGTGCTTTTTCACCAGCCTGTGTAATTGCGATTTTTGCAGAACCTACACGGTTCATCTGTCCCGCACCGACACCAATTGTCATATCATCTTTCGCTAAAACAATTGCATTTGATTTCACATGCTTTACAACTTTCCAAGCTAGTTTTAAATCTTTCCATTCTTGCTCTGACGGTTCACGTTTTGTTGGAATTGAAATTGTGCTCTCATCTAACGATAACGTATCTTCCTCTTGAACGAGAAGGCCACCTTGTACAGAAGTTAGTTTTTTACTTGCACTTGTCGCTTTTTCAATATTTACAGTTAGTAAACGTAAGTTTTTCTTACTTTGCAATACTTCTAAAGCTTCTTTTGAGAAAGAAGGTGCAATAATAATTTCTAAGAAAATTTCGTGTAACTTTTCAGCTGTGGCTTTATCAATTTCACGATTCGCTGCAATAATGCCTCCAAAAATGGATACTGGATCCGCTTCATAAGCACGTGTATATGCTTCATGAATATCCGTACCTACTCCAACACCACATGGATTCATATGTTTTACCGCTACTACTGCTGGTTCTGTAAATTCTTTCACGATGCTAAGCGCTGCGTCTGCATCATTAATATTGTTATACGATAATTCTTTGCCATGTAATTGTTCTGCGTACGCAACAGAAGAAGTTACAGCGAATGGTGCTTTATAAAATGTTGCTTTTTGATGTGGATTTTCTCCATAGCGTAAATCTTGTTTTTTCTCAAATGTCACTGTTAATGTTTCTGGGCTTTCTTCGCCCATTTGCTCTGTTAAGTAGTTAGAGATTAACGCATCATATGCCGCTGTATGACGAAATACTTTCGCTGC
The DNA here is from genome assembly GCF_027716265.1 of Bacillus cereus group sp. Bc031. Taxonomy (NCBI): domain Bacteria; kingdom Bacillati; phylum Bacillota; class Bacilli; order Caryophanales; family Bacillaceae; genus Bacillus; species Bacillus cereus group sp. Bc031. Next base: position 11,516 of record NZ_JAQFUL010000004.1, on the reverse strand, counting down.
TAATTTACGTTTCGTTTCTTCTTTTACTTCACCGTTTTCTTTCAGTTCTGCTAATACAATATCGTAATCTACTGGATCTACAATTACAGACACGAATTTATGATTTTTCGCAGCAGAGCGAATCATTGTCGGGCCACCGATATCAATATTTTCAATTGCATCAGCAAATGTTACATCAGGCTTAGCGATTGTTTCTTTGAATGGGTATAAGTTAGCGACAACAAAATCAATCGGCTCCATACCTAATTCATTCATTTGCGCTACATGTGTTTCATTATCACGAACTGCTAATAGACCACCATGAATATTTGGATGTAATGTTTTCACACGACCATCCATAATTTCTGGGAAACCAGTTACTTCAGAAATACCGATTACTTGTAAGCCGTTTTCTTCTAGTAATTTTTTCGTACCACCTGTTGATATAACTTCGATCCCTTGTTCTAGTAAACCTTTAACAAATTCTACTACTCCTGTTTTATCTGAAACACTTACTAATGCACGCTTTTTCATTTATCCTTCACCCCTGGTTGTATGTTAGTTAACAGTTGGTTCTTTCACAGATTGAACAATTTGATTCACTGTATTTACGTATAATTTATGTTCAACTTGTTGAATTTTCTTTTGTAAGCTTTCTCTCGTATCCCCTTCAGAAACAACTACTGCTTCTTGTGCAATAATTGGCCCTGTATCCATACCTGCGTCTACATAATGAATCGTTACTCCAGTTACTTTCACACCTGCTTCTAACGCTTGACCAACAGCATCTTTCCCTGGAAAACTCGGTAATAGTGATGGATGAATATTAATAATCCTTCCGCCGTAAGCTTCTAGTAAAGTTGGTCCAATTAAACGCATATATCCAGCTAAAATAACATAATCAATTTCATACTCTTCTAGCTTCTTTAATATCTCTTTTTCAAACGCTTCTTTTGACTCATATGCTTTCGCTGAAAAAGCGAAACACGGGATATGATGATAATGTGCTCGCCCAACAGCGCGTGCTTCTGGTTTATCACATACTAATAAACTAATTTCTGCATCCAATCTTTTTTCTTCTACTGCATTAACGAGAGATTGAAAGTTAGATCCGCTTCCAGAAGCAAAAACTGCTAATCTACTCATAGCGCTGTGCCTCCATTAAAAGTAACGCCAGCTCCTTGTACAGTGCGTCCAATAATACGAGCAGTTTCTCCTTGCTCTTCAAGAAGACGAACAACATCTTTTGCATCTTCTTCCTTCACCGCTACTACCATACCAATACCCATGTTAAAAATATTGAACATTTCTTTCTCTTCCAGCTTGCCAACTTCTTGAAGTAAACTAAAGATCGGCTGAATTTCCCAAGATCCTAATTCAATTTCTGCACCGATTTCTTCTGGTAACATACGTGGAATATTTTCAATGAATCCGCCACCTGTAATATGTGCCATACCGTATACTTCATATTTCTTCAATAGTTCTAAAATAGGTTTGACATAAATTTTCGTTGGTTTTAATAATTCTTCACCAAGAGGTAGCTCTAAGCGTCCGTAAATGCGATCTAAAGATAGCTCTCCATCTTCTAGTAATACTTTTCGTACTAAAGAATAACCGTTACTATGAATACCGCTAGATGCCAAGCCAATTAATACGTGACCAGCTTCAATTTTTTCACCTGTTACAATTTTCTTTTTATCAACGATCCCAACTGTAAAACCAGCTAAATCGTATTCTTCTGTAGAATACATTCCTGGCATTTCAGCTGTTTCTCCACCAATTAAAGCACAACCTGCTTGGCGACAGCCCTCTGATATACCTTTGACGATGTTTTCAATTTTACTAGGTTCAGCTTTACCACAAGCAATATAATCAAGGAAGAAAAGCGGCTCTGCTCCTTGGACAACAATATCATTTACACACATTGCTACTGCATCAATACCAATTGTGTCATGTTTATCTGCCATAAAAGCGAGCATCAATTTCGTTCCCACGCCATCTGTTCCAGATACTAATACAGGTTCTTCTAATGCAAATTTTGATAGATCAAACATACCTCCAAAACCGCCTAAACCGCCTAGTACTTCTTTTCTCATTGTTGTTTGTACGTGTTTTTTCATGCGAGATACCGCTTCATATCCAGCTTCAATATCTACTCCTGCTTGCTTATATGCATTCGCCATCGTTATTTACACCTCGTCTTTTAATTTCTCCCTATCCTGTGCGGGCCGTTTTAAGAAAGAAGCTAGCTTCTACATCAAAAGAAGTAGAAGCTTTTTTCTTCTTATTTCATACTTTCTAAAAGCTCTTGCTCATAATCATAAAGAGCTGTTGGATAATCTCCATTGAAGTACGCCATACAAAGGCCACCGTATTTCCCTTCATATGGACGTCCAATTGCATCTACTAATCCATCTTCACTTAAAAATGTTAATGAGTCTGCACCGATCATTTCACGAATTTCTTCTACCGTATGAATTGCTGCAATTAATTCTTTTCTCGTTTGAATATCAATGCCATAGAAACAAGGATATTTCAAAGGCGGTGAAGCAATTCTTACGTGAACTTCTGTCGCTCCAGCCTCGCGAAGCATACGAACAATTCGTTTACTTGTCGTTCCTCTTACGATAGAGTCATCAATCATAACAACTCGTTTCCCCTCAACCACACCTCTTACTGCGGAAAGTTTCATCTTAACCCCTTGCTCGCGCAGTTCTTGAGAAGGTTGGATAAACGTACGTCCAACGTAACGATTTTTAATTAATCCTAACTCATACGGAATGCCTGTCGCCTCCGCATAACCAATTGCTGCTGAAATGCTAGAGTCTGGTACACCAGTAACAACATCAGCTTCAATAGGAGCTTCTGCCGCCAAACGTTTCCCCATGTTTTTACGTGCTGCATGGACATTAACACCAGCGATATTTGAATCTGGGCGTGCGAAGTAAATGTATTCCATACTGCAAATTGCATGTTCTACATCATTTGTAAAACGATCTACGTGAATTCCATCATCATTAATGATAAGTAATTCACCCGGTTCTACATCACGAATGTATGTTGCACCTACTACATCAAAAGCACATGTTTCTGATGCTACAACGTAAGCATCTCCCATCTTTCCAATTGAAAGGGGACGGAATCCATTTGGATCTAGCGCAACAATCATTTCATTTCCAGTTAGTAAAAGATATGCAAACGCACCTTTCACTTTATTTAAAGCTTCTTTTACACTTTCAATTAACGAATCTTTCGTACTACGTTTAATAAGATGTAAAAGTACTTCTGTATCTGAACTTGTTTGAAAAATACTTCCCTCTGCCTCTAATTCACGACGAAGCATTTTTGCGTTAATTAAATTTCCGTTATGAGCTAATGCCATACTATGATCAGAAAAACGGAATAGTAATGGTTGAACGTTAGCCACTTCACTTCCACCAGCCGTCGCGTATCGTACGTGTCCGATTGCTGATTTTCCGTTCAATCCTTCTAGCTCTCCTCTTGAAAACACTTCTGATATTAAACCTAACCCCTTGTGACCGACGATTTTTTCTCCATTATTTACGACAATGCCTGCGCCTTCTTGTCCACGGTGCTGTAAACTGTGCAATCCGTAGTATGAAACTTGTGCCGCATTTTCATGCCCCCAAATTCCGAAAACGCCACATTCTTCGTTTAACCCCTTTATTTCAGCAAGCATGGGATTGCCCCTTTCCAAGCCTTTCTCATTTCATCTACATTTGCTGTAAGTAATACTTCATTTTCTTCATTATGAATTGTCACTTCATTTGTATTTGTTACTTCTCCAACTTGAATTGCTTCTACCGCTTTTTCGAACGCTTCTTTATTTTCACGTTTTACAGTTATTACGAAGCGAGATTGTGATTCCGCAAATAATGCCGCTGTTGCTTCCCCGTCTAATTTCACAGTAGCACCTAAGCCGTTAGCACCAATTGCACTTTCTGAAATCGCAACTGCTAAACCACCTTCAGCAACGTCATGTGCAGATTGAACAAGGCCAGCTTGGATTGCTGCTAATATTTGTTTTTGACGCTTTAATTCTACGTCTAGATCAATACTTGGTGATTGTCCGAAAATTTTTCCGTGAAGCATTTTCTGTAATTCACTTCCACCAAACTCAGCTTTCGTCTCTCCGATAACATAAACTAAATCGCCAGCTTGCTTAAACTCTTGTGTTGTTACATGCTTTAAGTCATGTACTAGTCCGACCATCCCAACTGTCGGTGTTGGATATACCGCTTCACCACTACGTTCGTTATACATTGATACGTTTCCGCCAATAACTGGTGTTTGTAATGTGCGACAAGCTTCACTCATACCATCTACTGATTTCTCAATTTGCCAGAAAATTTCTGGTTTCTCTGGATTACCGAAGTTTAAGCAATCTGTAATTGCAAGTGGCTCCCCGCCAGAACATACGATATTACGTGCTGCCTCTGCTACTGCGATTTTACCGCCCACTTCTGGGTCTAAATAAATGTAGCGAGAGTTACAATCTGTCGTCATTGCTAATCCTTTTTCTGTACCGCGTACACGTACAACTGCTGCATCTGAACCTGGTGTAACAACTGTGCTTGTGCGAACTTGATAATCATATTGATCATAAACCCACTCTTTACTTGCAATCGTCGGTTGTTGTAATAGGGCGAATAACGTTTCTTTATAATTTTCTACTTTTGGTGTTTCCATTTTCATCTGCTGGAATTCAGCAAAGTATGCTGCTTCTTGTGATGGTTTATGATAAATTGGCGCTTCTTCTGCAAGAGCATCTGCTGGAACTTCAGCTACCATTTCACCTTTATGGAATAAACGAAGCATTTTGTCTTCCGTTACTTTCCCCATCGTAACGGCTGCAAGACCATACTTCTCAAATAAATCTACTATTTCTTGCTCTCTACCTTTTTTCACAACAATTAACATACGCTCTTGTGATTCAGAGAGCATCATTTCATATGGTGTCATTCCTGTTTCTCGTTGTGGTACATCATCTAAGTACATTTCAATACCCATTCCTGCTTTACTTGCCATTTCTGCAGAAGATGATGTTAAACCAGCCGCACCCATATCTTGAATTCCAACAAGTGCATCCGATTGAATAAGTTCTAAGCAAGCTTCGATAAGAAGTTTCTCCATAAATGGATCTCCTACTTGAACTGCTGGACGCTTCGCTTCTGAGCTTTCAGATAACTCTTCAGATGCGAATGTTGCACCGTGGATACCATCACGACCAGTTGATGCTCCTACGTACATTACTGTATTTCCAGCACCGTGCGCTTGCCCTTTTTTAATGTCCTCGTGGTTAATTAAGCCTACGCACATTGCATTTACAAGTGGATTTCCTTCATAACATGGATCAAACTGTACTTCGCCGCCAACAGTTGGAATACCGATACAGTTACCGTATCCTGCAATTCCTGCTACTACTTCTTCAAATAAATATTTCACACGTGGTGATTGTAATTCACCAAATCGAAGTGAGTTTAATAGAGCGACTGGGCGTGCTCCCATAGAGAATACGTCACGAATAATACCACCAACACCTGTTGCTGCTCCTTGATATGGCTCAATAGCAGAAGGGTGGTTATGACTTTCCATTTTAAATACAACCGCTTGATTATCACCGATGTCTACAATTCCAGCACCTTCCCCAGGTCCTTGCAAGACGCGCTCACCTGTTGTTGGGAATTTTCGAAGTACTGGTTTTGAATTTTTATAACTACAATGTTCAGACCACATAACAGAGAATAATCCTGTTTCTGTATAATTTGGCAGACGGCCTAAAATCTTTTCAACCATGGCAAACTCTTCGTCTGTTAGCCCCATTTCCGCATATATGCGCTCTTCTTTAATTTGTGTTGGATTTGGTTCAAGCATTAACGACATATGTTTCCCTCCACTGTTTTAAGATAGATTGAAAGACTTTTAACCCTTCAGCACCGCCAAGTAATTCATCTACAGCACGCTCTGGGTGTGGCATCATACCAAGTACATTTCCTTTTTCGTTTACAATACCAGCAATATCTGAAACGCTTCCGTTCGGGTTTTCTACGTAACGGAATGCGATTTGATTATTCTCTTCTAATTGTTTAAGAGTCTCTTCATCACAATAGTAATTCCCCTCACCATGTGCAATTGGAATATTGATTACTTCATCTTTTTCATATTGTGATGTAAACATCGTTTCATTATTTTCAACACGTAACTGAACTGTTCGACACATAAATTTTAAGTTTTCATTTCTCATTAATGCTCCTGGTAATAATCCTGATTCAACAAGAATCTGGAATCCATTACATACACCTAAAATTGGCTTTCCTTGCTCAGCAGCTTTTTGTACTGCTTTCATTGCATTTGCAAAGCGAGAAATAGCACCGCAGCGTAAGTAGTCACCGTAAGAGAAACCACCTGGTAGTAGAATTGCATCATATTCATCTAAATTCTCTGTATCGTGCCAAACGTAATCTACTTCTTCGCCAAGCTCATCTTTAATTGCATGGAACATATCGACATCACAGTTCGAACCTGGAAATACTATTACGGCAAATTTCACTGTGCGACAACCTCCTCAACTTCATAACGGAAGTCTTCCATTACAACGTTTGCTAATAGTTTTTCACACATTTCCTTTACCTTACTATCTAAGTCAGTTACCGATTTATCAATTGTTAGTTCCATGTACTTTCCAATTCGAACATCTTGTACTTCTGTGAATGAAAGGCTATGAAGTGCTCCTTTTACTGCTGTTCCTTGTGGATCTAATACACTTTCTCTTAATGTTACATATACCTTAACTTTATACATGTGAAATTCCCCCTAAACGTTTTAAAATCTCTTCATAAGCATCTGTTAAATTTCCAAGATCACGACGGAATACGTCTTTATCAAACTTCTCATTGCTCGTTTCATCCCATAAACGGCAAGTATCTGGTGAAATTTCATCTGCTAAAATGATTTCTCCTTCATCCGTTACACCAAACTCTAATTTGAAATCTACTAATCTTACACGACAGCTTGCGAAATGATCAATCAACACTTGATTGATTTGTAGAGCCATATCTCGTAATACGCTTACTTGCTCTGGCGATGCAACGTTTAATACACGAATATGATCTTCCGTTACAAGCGGATCTCCTAAATCATCATCTTTGAAGTAAAATTCTACGATTGGTTCTGCAAGTACAGTTCCCTCTTCCATTCCTAATCGTTTTGAAAGACTTCCTGCAATTACATTTCTTGTGACAACTTCTAAAGGAATAATACTCACTTTTTTAACAAGTTGTTCTGTTTCAGATAGCTTCTCAACAAAGTGTGTTTTAATTCCTACTTCTTGTAACTTTCTGAACAATAAAGTTGTAATCTCATTGTTCAAACGACCTTTTCCTGTAATCATCTCTTTTTTCTCCCCATTGAAAGCAGTCGCACTATCTTTGTACTCTACCCAAACCATATCTGCTGATTCTGTACGATAAATTCTTTTTGCCTTACCTTCATACAGCAATTCTAGCTTTTGCATTTCGCAAGCCCCCTGTAGTTTGAAAAATGTGAATAATGTTTTTATAAAGAATGGCACAGAATGACTCTATTCTGTGCCATATGAAATTTTACGCTTCGTTTAATCCTAGGCGTTCAAAGATTGTATCAACGTGTTGCATATGATGCTCATAGTTGAAGCATTCATTAATTTCTTCTTGTGTTAACTTGCTCGTAATACGCTCATCAGCTTCTACAAGCTCTTTAAATTGTACTTGTGTTTCCCAAGCTTCCATCGCTTTAGGTTGTACGATATCGTAAGCTTCTTCACGCACCATACCTTTATCGATTAATGTAAGCATTACGCGCTGAGAATAAATTAAGCCGTATGTTCTTGTCATATTGCGTTTCATATTCTCTGGGTATACAGTTAAGTTTTTAACGATATTACCAAAGCGATTTAGCATGTAATTTAACGCGATTGTAGCATCTGGTAAAATTACGCGTTCTGCTGAAGAATGAGAAATATCACGCTCATGCCATAATGGAACATTCTCATAAGCTGTCATCATATAACCGCGGATAACACGAGCTAAACCAGTCATATTTTCAGATCCAATTGGATTACGCTTATGCGGCATTGCAGAAGAACCTTTTTGACCTTTTGCGAAAGCTTCTTCAACTTCACGTGTTTCACTCTTTTGTAAACCACGAATCTCAACTGCCATCTTTTCAATAGATGTTGCGATTAATGCAAGTGTTGACATGTAATGAGCATGGCGATCACGTTGCAATGTTTGTGTTGAAATTGGTGCTGCTTCTAATCCTAAGTTTTCACAAACATACTTTTCTACGAATGGATCGATATTTGCATATGTACCAACCGCACCAGATAATTTACCAACACGAACTGTATTAGCAGCTTGTTTGAAACGCTCTACGTTACGTTTCATTTCTTCATACCAAAGACCAAGTTTTAAACCGAATGTTGTTGGTTCTGCATGAACACCGTGTGTTCTTCCCATCATGATTGTGTATTTATGCTCTTTTGCTTTATTAGCTAAAATACTTACGAAGTTTTCTAAGTCTTTTAATATGATTTCATTCGCTTGTTTTAAGATGTAAGATAACGCTGTATCTACTACGTCTGTAGATGTTAAACCGTAATGAATCCATTTACGTTCCTCGCCTAATGCTGGTGTTTCTGATACAGCACGAGTGAATGCAACTACGTCATGACGTGTCTCTTTTTCAATTTCATAAATACGATCAATATCAAATGATGCATGCTCACGAATTTTCTTAACATCTTCTTTCGGAATATCGCCAAGCTCAGCCCATGCTTCACAAGCTAAAATCTCAACTTCTAACCACGCTTTAAATTTGTTCTCTTCCGTCCAAATTGCACCCATTTCTGGGCGTGTATAACGACTAATCATCTTTTTCCCTCCAACAGTTGTTCTTGATGGTCCCAAATATGCAAACTCTTCGCTTTTTCTAGAGCGACTTCAATATTATCATTTAAAATATTAACATGCCCCATTTTCCGCTGTGCTTTTGCTTCTTCTTTTCCATACAAGTGTAAATAGCACCCGGTTAATCTATTCACTTGTCTTAGGACCCCTTCTATATGTTCGCCTAAAATGTTTACCATGACAACTGGTTTTAACAAATTTGTTTCTCCAAGAGGTAAATTACAGATTGCTCGAATATGTTGGCCGAATTGACTCGTTTCACATGCATCCTGTGTATAGTGTCCTGAATTGTGAGGTCTTGGCGCCAATTCATTAATGTAAATCTCACCATCAGCTGTAGCAAACATCTCTACCGCTAGTGTTCCCACAAGTTCTAGTTCATCCGCAAGCACTTTTGCATAAGCAATAGCTTTTTGAGAAAGTTCTTCTGTAATGCGAGCCGGAACGATGGATTCATGCAAAATGTTATTTATATGAATATTTTCCGCTACCGGAAATACTTTCGTTTCACCACTTACACTACGAATGACAATAACTGATACTTCTTTTTCAAAAGGCACCCATTTCTCTAAAATACACTCTGCTGCATTCGCAAGCTCTCGCGCTGTATCAACGTCATCCTCACTTCTTAAAACAACTTGCCCTTTCCCATCATATCCGCCTGTCGTCGTTTTTAAGACGGAAGGATATGATAATTCAGCGATTGCTTCAGTAAGCTGATCTTGATTTTGAACTAATCTATACGTTGCTACTGGTAATCCTGCTTTCTCAATCGCATTCTTTTCTGTAAAACGATTTTGTGTTTTACTTAACAACTGACTGCCTTGCGGTAAGTAAGCATGTTTTTCAAGCCATTGTAAACATCTATAATCAATATTCTCAAATTCATATGTGACAACATCACTGATCTCCGCTAAATGCTGAATTGCTTTTAAATCGTCATATGATGCAACAATTTCAATATCAGCAACTTGTGCACATGGTGAGTTTTTTGTAGGATCTAAAACAGCAATTTTATATCCCATCTCCTTAGCTGCCAATGCCATCATTCTTCCTAGCTGGCCGCCTCCAATAATACCGATTGTTTTTCCAGGTAAAATGATTCTCGTCATACTAGCTCACTACCTTCGCGCACATCTTTTTCAATTGCTTCTCTTCTCAATTCTAATGCATCATATATGTCATCATGGAATGATCCAAGTATTTGTGCAGCAAGTAAACCAGCATTTGTTGAACCAGCCTTACCAATTGCAACAGTTGCAACTGGAACCCCTCCTGGCATTTGGACGATGGATAATAATGAATCTAAGCCGTTTAACGCTTTTGATTGAACTGGCACTCCGATTACAGGAAGATTCGTCTTCGCTGCAACCATTCCTGGTAAATGCGCTGCTCCACCAGCTCCAGCAATAATAACCTTCAATCCACGTTCACGAGCCGTCTCTGCATATTCAAACATATAATCCGGAGTCCGATGAGCGGATACAACTTTTTTCTCATACGGTATATTTAATTCATCTAAAATGTCACAAGCATATTTCATTGTTTCCCAGTCTGACGTGCTTCCCATTATGACTCCAACTAGTGATTTCATATTAGAATCCCCCCGATTCAAATAAAAAAAGCCTGAAATAGAACATTTTCTCTTTTACTATGAGAGAAAGCGCTCTACTCAGGCATACGTATCCCTTGTGAATAGAAAAATACCGAGTGACTTTCCCTCATAGTCTAACGAATAACGGTCGTTAGGTAGAGACTTGCAGGCCATATCCCCGCGATTATATGAGGTCTTATATATTATTCTTTCTATGGCTATATTAACAATATTTTATAAACAATGTCAACAAATAATCGAATGTTTTTTTATTACTAACCAATAACGTTCGTGTTTTAGTTATATTCAAAAGAATAATTGTAACTATATACAAGAAGGATAAGCAATTAGAATATATATTTCTAGAGATCTACCATACACAAAACGGTTTGTATATTAATTCTGTATGCTTTTATATAAAGTGAAATTTTAATCAACCTTCAACAATCGGGCTTTTACGGGCAGTTGATCCCCCACCTAGCTTCTTTGCTTCCGCTGAAATTTGAGGTGGGGGTCTTACTGCCCGTTAATGCGGAATAAAGCATATCGTTTCTATTCCTTTGTATCGCATTCATTACTGTAATGATTGAATAATATATACTTGTAGTAAGAAATAACAGTTACCATCAATAGCCTCATTTTCATTTTTTTCTCTCATTAAGATTACTAAATTTACGAATTATGACATTTGATATATATATAAATAAACACAAAAAAACCTAAGTCGAAACGACTTAGGTTTTTGCTTGGCGACGTCCTACTCTCACAGGGACAAGGTCCCAACTACCATCGGCGCTAGAGAGCTTAACTTCCGTGTTCGGTATGGGAACGGGTGTGACCTCTCTGCCATCATCACCAAACTATGAAGGCATATTCCTTCAAAACTAGATAACATTGCTACATATTATATGGTTAAGTCCTCGATCTATTAGTATTCGTCAGCTCCACATGTCACCATGCTTCCACCTCGAACCTAT
>NZ_JAQFUL010000003.1:0-122228 GCF_027716265.1 Bacillus cereus group sp. Bc031 | reverse complement strand
CCTGTTGAATACAGAAATCATCTTCTTGATGCCGCCTAACTTTTTTTAAAATGTCCTTTACAAAGGGTACGGATTAATTAAATCGGTTCTCTTTTTCATTTAGCGATAGGAAACGAAGACGCCCCTCTTATTGCAAACTTAAAGAGCGCCGTGGGAGAAAGACGCTCTTTAGGTGAATGTATTGTAACGACTATTCGGTTTATTATATGTAAGTTGCGGAGGAAGTGTTTTATAAAAAACATTATTACCCTTTGTATTTTTTTATAAATTTATAAAACTTTTCCATACAGTGCGTCGTCTAATATATGGGAAGGAGGGAAGGCTGTGGATGAATTAATGATAGAAGCGTTTGAAATAGAAGATAAGGAGGACCTTATCGACGAAATAATGAACAAGTATGGACAAGAAGTCTTACAGCTTGTGTATTCATATGTGAATAATAAAGAGGTTGCGGAGGATTTAACGCAAGATATATTTGTGAAATGTTATAAATCTCTTCATACATATAAAGGGAATTCGAACTTAAAAACATGGCTATGGAGAATTGCAATTAATCATTGTAAGGACTATTTAAAAAGTTGGTATAACAAAAAGGTCATCGTGACAGAGGATGACTTTACGTATATGGAGAGTCAAAAAGAAAGTGTGGAACAAACTGTCATTCAAAATGCGGAGGATCGTGAACTGGCTTCTGCAGTAATGAATTTACCGATCAAATATCGAGAAGTCATTTATCTATTTTATTATGAAGAATTATCAATTAAAGAGATTGCGATTGTAATAGATGTGAAGGAAAACACGATAAAAACGAGGCTGAAAAAAGCGAAGGAGCTTTTGAAGAAAGGATTGGAGGAATAATCAAATGGAAGATCGATTAAAAGGCTTGCGAAAATCAATGGAGAACACAACTTTTAAACATTTGAGTTTTTCTGATCAGCACCAGAAGCGGGTGCGTGAAAAAATCAATCAATCGTCCGAAAAAGAAGAAGATATCCTTTTAGCAGTGTTGCAACTTCTTATGAATGAAAAAACAGGCTATGAATTGATGCAGTTACTACGGGGAAGAGGGATTCAAACATTTGAAGGTAATGAAGGGTCTCTATACACTTTGTTACATCGTCTAGAGCAGAATCGCTTTATCCAATCTAGCTGGGACCACGAAGGAGCTAAATATTATCAATTAAATGATAAAGGAAACAAGATGCTGCGAAAGGCAGAGAAGAATGCTACGAAGGCACGATTTATATTAAAAGGATTCGTACAGGAGTGAGAAAAATTGAACAAAAAAGGGGAGCGTTTTTTAACAGAAGTTACGAACCATATTAAATCAAAAGAAGCGAAGGACTTAGTAGCAACTGAACTGAATTTTCACTTAAAACAGGCAAAGAATATGTGGATGGATAAAGGGTTAAGTGAGGAAGTTGCTGAAGATAAGGCTGTTGAGCAAATGGGGAGTCCGAGTAAACTAGGGCGGGAACTTAATAAACTTCATAAGCCAAAGGTGGATTGGTTCTTAATTGGTTTATTAGTGGCTGCGATGGGGTTAGGGTTTTTGCCGGTTTTGGTTTTTGAATATACGAATGATGTAATGATAAATAAGGTGATATTTGTTATTCTCGGTGTTTTAACAGCGATTGGGATGATGTTACTTGATTATCGGAAATTAGAGAGAATGGGATGGTTGTTTTATGTAATCGGAGTAGTTGTCCTGTTAATACTATACTGTTTTCCAAACGCTTCAATGATTGGAGAACCGTTAATACAAATCGGTCCAATTGCAATTGACTGTCTAATGGCAGTGCCTTTCTTTTTTCTAGCTTGGGCTTCTTTTTTTAATAATAGTAGGTTAAAGATTATACATCTTGTGGTTTTATATTTATTTTCTTTGTACTTATTTTTGATTGTATCCACCCTTTCGTCAATTTTTATCTATATTACGATGGTATTCGTTATGCTTTGGTGGAGTAAGCTAGGAAAGAAAACGTCGTTGATTATTACGGTTGTACCTATTTGTTTATTTATTATTAAGGTATCCGTATCATGGTCTTCAGGATACCACTTAGATAGACTTTTAGGGTATTTAAATCCTGAGAGTGATGCAGGTGGCGCAGGATTTATGTATATACGTTTAAAGGAGGTAATGTCGTCAGCAGGTTGGTTTGGTACATATGGAGATATGAAATTCATCCCTGCTCCGGATACTGATTTTGTATTTGCAAGTTTGACTTACTATTATGGGTATTGGCTTGCGTTAATTCTTGTCTTCGTTCTTTCTCTTTTTGTAGCAAGATTAATAGTCATCTCTTATAAAATAAATGATCGGTACGGTAAATTGCTGCTCGTTGGTGGATTGACTCTTTTTGTATTCCAGTTCATTTATAATGTTGGAATGATACTAGGATTATTGCCGCTTGCTGCTATATCCTTACCTTTTATTAGCTACGGATTAACGCCGACTGTATTTCATGCGCTTATAATGGGGATTGTACTGAGTGTGTATAGGCGTAAAGACATTCCAGCGAGAAAATCAGCTTAAAAAACAAACCACCTAGTCCCTATATTTTTTAGGGTGTAGGTGGTTTTATTTACACACTTAACAAGTGTTTCCGTTCTCAACTTCTCCGCATGAATCTGGAATTTGCTTATCTTTTATTAATAGTAATAAAAGTTCAAAAAACTGTTCGCGTTGTTCTAATGTGAGGTTTTGTAAAATATCGTTTGCGACTTTGTCTTGGAAAGCGAGCGCCTGCTCCATATTGGAATGCGCGCGTTCAGTAAGTTGAATTAATGTAGCTCGGCGATCAGTTGGATCTGGTATACGAACTAGGAGCTTGTCTTGTTCGAGTGCATCGACAAAATCGGTAACTGTACGTGCTTTGACGCCTAATTTAGCAGCTAATTCATTCATTCGAATGGGACCATTTTCAGAAACGGTGGATAGAACGCGTAGCCTTGGCCCTGTTAGATGATAAGGTGTGTCAAGGGCTGACAATTGAGATTGAAATTCTCTTTGAACATAGTTGGACGATTGCATTAAAATATGGATGATATCTATTGCAGCTGGATTATTTGATTTCATGAATGGGATGACCTCCTCATTATTTTGTAGTTCATTTTTGCACGTTTCATAAATATATTGTATATTATTAGTGAGTATCCTCTCTATATTATAAACAATTAGTGAGTAACCTCATTATATCTCGTACTCATAATGTGTAATAGCGGGATAATTACTATTATAACTGATGCGGGGATCTATAGAAAACGATAATAGAGAGAGGTGGATTTATGTAAGGAATTTCAAATCGTTTCAGCATTTAATAGCAATACCCTTAAAAAATATATAATGGAGGATTGTACATGACTATTGTAGCATTAGTACTTCAATGTTTATTAATTTTTGCATTTTTCTTTTCGAGTGTGAGTAAAATTGCGGGAGCAAAAATGCAAGTAGAGGCTTTCGCTCATTTAGGTTTACCTCAATGGTTTAGAATTGCGACAGGTTGGATCGCTTTAGCAGGCGTGGTTGGACTAATTTTTGGTTTCTGGAATGAGATCGTATTAGTTTTAGCAGCATTATGGATTGCTTGTATTATGTTAGGAGCTGTATTGTCACATATGCGTGTTAAAGATCCAATTGGAAAAATCATGCCAGCAGCCGTGCTTATGATTTTAGCACTAGTTCTTGCGGTCGTTCATTTTTCAGCAGTAACAGAACTTCTGTAAAGCAAATTGTAGATTTGATTGAATAGAGGTAGAAACTGAGCACGTACGATAAAAATGATATCCTCATTATAATAAAATAGTGAGGATATTCATTATGTTGTCACTCATTTAAATTTGTATAGATTATGGGAAAGAGAAAAGGGGGTCTACAAGATGGTAGATCATTCATCACAAAATGCAGATAAATTGCTAGCAGTTTTAGTAGTTACGCTAATATTTTCGGTTATGAACGGTACGATGTTTAATGTAGCTCTTCCTGAAATCGGTAAAGAATTCAACCTTGTCCCTTCAGAGGTTAGTTGGATTATGACGAGTTATATGGTCGTTTATGCTGTTGGTTCCATCGTAATGGGAAAACTGGCGGATAAATATCGGTTAAAGGATTTGTTAACGTATGGACTACTTATTTTCGCTCTAGGTTCCTTGCTTGGTCTACTTGCTACTGAGTATTGGGTTATCATTTTAGGCCGTGTCATTCAGGCAGCGGGAGTTTCTGTTCTTCCTGCGACAGCAATGATTATTCCAGTTAGATACTTTGCGCCAGAGAAAAGGGGGCGTGCGCTTGGAACTTCAGCAGTTGGTTTAGCGCTTGGGAATGCTTTAGGGCCCGTTGCCGCTGGATTAATTACGAGTTTTGGAAGCTGGAGACTCATGTTTGTTCTTTCATTACTACCGCTTCTAACGCTACCTTTCTTTAGAAAGTATTTAGACAATGCAAAAGGGAAGGCAGGTAGTATTGATATTCTTGGCGGAGGTCTATTAGCTGTATCGGTCGCGTTCTTCTTGCTTGCTATTACGCAGATGCAAGTGTTGTTATTCCTTGGAGGATTTGTTATGTTGGCATTCTTCATTTTGCGGATTAGAAAAGCTACAGAGCCGTTTATAAAACCGACTTTGTTTAAAAATAAAAACTTTTCGATTGGGTTACTCCTTGCTTTTATGACGACAGCGATGAGCTTTAGTATGACATTCATGACGCCGCAATTTCTATCAGCAGTAAATGGATTGACTCCTTCGAATATTGGTTTTGTTTTAGTTCCAGCTGCAATTGCCTCGGCAATTATGGGGAGAAAGGGAGGAAGGTTAGCTGATACTCGGGGCAATTTTGCACTCGTTTTTATTGCATCAGTATTCATATTCCTTGCTTTCTCATTATTATCTACTTTCATTGGGGTCTCGGCTTTTGTCATAGCATTGATTTTAATTTTCGGAAATGTAGGACAGACCTTTATGCAGATTTCAATGTCTAATACAATTTCACAAACACTGTCAAAGGAAGAGACCGGTGTGGGAATGGGATTACTGTCGATGATTAATTTCATATCTGGCGCGATGGCTATGAGTGTAGTAGGGAAATTGCTTGATAAAGGATCGACGTCACTAAAGCTAAATCCTTTTGTTGCAAATGAAGCTGTAAATATGTATAGTAATATCTTCGGCGTGATGTCATTGTTGATCTTACTTGTAGTTGTGCTCTACCGTTTTCAATTTGGTATGGGCGTTTCTACGTTAAATATGACTAGCAAAGGTAGTAAAAACTTATAAAAGAAAATACAAGGAGGGTTTATGTATGAATGCTCAAACTGCATCTGTTTCTTCGCAGTCAAAGGAGTTTGACAATGTGAAAAGACTCCCCATTTTAATATCAATGATCATTGGAGCGTTTTTCACCATTTTGAATGAAACATTATTGAACGTTGCTTTTCCGCAATTAATGATTGAGTTGAATGTAACAGCGTCGACTCTTCAATGGCTTTCAACAGGGTACATGCTTGTAGTTGCTGTACTCATTCCAGCTTCTGCTTTATTAGTACAATGGTTTACAACAAGACAAGTATTCATAGGTGCTATGGTAATCTTTACTTTCGGTACACTTGTAAGTGCGATTGCGCCTGGATTTTCTATACTATTAATGGGGCGCTTGTTACAAGCAGCAGGTACGGGATTAATAATGCCCGTATTAATGAATACGATTCTCCTTCTATATCCTCCTGAAAAGAGAGGAGCGGCAATGGGGAGTATTGGGCTTGTAATCATGTTTGCCCCTGCCATTGGGCCGACACTTTCAGGGCTCATTTTGGAAACATTGAATTGGAGATGGCTATTTTATTTCGTTCTTCCATTCGCGATTTTTTCTATCATTTTTGCGTTTATTTATTTGAAAAATGTCTCTGAGCCTACTAAACCAAAGGTAGATGTATTATCTATTCTTTTATCTACAATTGGATTTGGCGGAATTGTTTATGGATTTAGTAGCTCAGGTGAAGGTTGGGGTAGTTTCCAAGTATATGGCATAATCCTAATTGGTCTTGTAGCAATTCTATTCTTCGTATTGCGTCAATTGAAATTGAAAGAGCCATTACTAGACCTTAGTGCATTTAAGTATCCGATGTTTACGCTCACGACAATTTTATTGACGATCATGATGATGACGATGTTCTCGACAATGACGTTATTACCATTTCTATTCCAAGGCGCTTTAGGCTTAACTGTCTATGCAACCGGTCTTATCATGCTTCCAGGTAGCCTGTTGAATGGTTTGCTTTCTCCAGTTTCAGGGAAGCTTTTTGATAAATTTGGTCTAAGAGCGCTTATTATTCCTGGTACGATCTTATTAGCAGGTGTGATGTGGTTCTTTACACAAGTAACGGAAGATACGTCTAAAATAACTTTCATCCTATTACACGTCACTATGATGATATCTATTTCAATGATCATGATGCCGGCGCAAACGAACGGTTTGAACCAACTTCCGAAGCGATTTTACCCTCACGGAACAGCTATTTTGAATACTCTATCGCAAGTAGCGGGTGCGGTAGGAGTTGCCTTCTTTATTAGCGTTATGACTTCCGGACAAAAGAAATATTTGGATGCATCTTCAAATCCAACTGACCCAGCTCAATTAACAAAAGCAATGGTTTCAGGCGTGCATAATGCATTTACAATTGGCTTTGGTTTGGCACTACTTGCAGTTGTTGTAGCTTTATTTATAAAACGCTCGCAGAACTCAGAAAGTTAAGGGTCGAAGTAAAGAGGGTATGCCGAGGGCAACCCTCTTTATTATTTTGTTTCTACATATCAATTTGATTTTGGTTCCTTCTTATTAAAATAGTATTTGTCGGATAGCACACATTTTAAAATTTATAATGGAACAGCTCTAACTTAGCGATAAAGTTTCATTTTATGTTTAAATAAGTGAACTCGCTTTAATAGAAGTACATAATTCAGAACGAGAGATTGATTCAGTTAATTGTTGTAAATAAGCATGTTCTGTCGTATTTTTTTCAGAAGTGTTAGGATCCAATAAAGGTGAAGAAAGAAGTACATCAATCGTAAGTATGTCTGCATCATGAGAGACGATGTTATAACCTGCAAATACAGGTCGTTTTAAGTCTTTTACTTTTTGAATCATCTGATGGAATTTCGTAACACTTATATTGATTTGTGCGAATGGAAAGCATTTTTGGGTAGGATTCTCGATGGTCTTTCTAATTTTATAATCGTATACATAGTAGTACTTTTCTTGCTGCTCAAGTGTTTGCAATTCTTTCGTTAATAAGTGGTATTTGTCTGTAAGTTCAATTGTAAGTGCATCGTGTTCTTCGGCAACTAATAATGTAAAAGGTCTTGGTGATGAGATTGAAAGGGTGCGGACGTTTAGATCAGTAAAAGTGGGATTAGATTGTAAAATGGTATGTAATTTCTCGGTAGGAAACTCACCGTCATAAATAGCAATAAAATAATGGTTCATCTTTTCGCTCCTTAACTTTTTTCTAAACTGATATATTCTACTTTAAAGGTGTAAGTCCTGCATAAAAAAGAAAACACCTTGATTGTTATCAAGGTGTTGTAATAAGCTCAAAACTCTCCGAATCAGCCTCAAGTATAAAAGGACTAACTTCGCCAACGCTATAAAGTTGCAATTCGTGCATCGCGCGCGTACAAGCAGTGTAGAATAATCTACGAACGCTCTTATCGCTGTATACATCTTTAGAAGCATTGTAAATAATAACAGCATCAAATTCGATACCCTTCGCTAAGTAAGCAGGGATCACAACGATGCCTTGCTCATACTCAGCTGAGTTACTCTTAACGAGTTTAATATTCTCGATATGACTAAGTGACTCATAGGCAGCGGCGCTTTCAGCTGCAGATTTACATATAATTGCGATTGTATTGTGCTGCTCTTTTTGCAGTTCAGCAATTTTGGCAGTAATACGTTCGTGCAGTTCGCTCTCATTTGATACTTTCGTCACTGTAGGTTTCTCGCCGTCACGTTCAAAGGCGTGAATGTTCTTTCCTTCTGGTACGAGAGCACGTGTGAATTCAATAATTGGTTTTGTTGAGCGATAGCTACGAGTTAAGTTAATGCCGTTTGTTTCATCCGGTCCGTATAAGCTAGTGAGCGTATTGAAATTCACTGTTTCACTTGCATGGGCAAATATCGCTTGGTTAAAGTCTCCGAGTACAGTCATTCTTGCGGCAGGGAAGAGACGTTTTAAAAACTCGAACTGAAATGGTGAATAATCTTGCGCTTCGTCTACGAGTACGTGTTTAATTGATCGGTTCGTTTGGAAGCCTTCAATTAACTCTTTCAAAAGTAAAAATGGAGTTGCATCCTCGTAATATAATTTTCCTTCATCGAGCATGTTCACCGTTAAAGAACAAATGTCATCCCAGTCTTTCGGCTTTTCTCCCGTAACCCATGATGCATCTGTGAATAGCTGTTTATATATGCCTGTGAAATTGATGAAACGCAATGTTTGAACACCTTTGCGAAGTGGTTTCAATTTTTTACGGACAATCATACGTCCAAGTACTTTCGCTTCTTTCTCAAAATCGTTAAAGGAGTTGTCGTCAAACTCACCTTTTTTCTGTAAATATTTATAAGCCTTTTGATATTCATCTTTACTCAGTAGTTCAATTTCTTCTTCTACCCAAGGCTTTTTCAGTTCTGCTTTTTCAAGTGCATCTATTTGCTTATTTAGCCAATCCGTTAACTTTTCAATTCGACTATGGAAGCGGAGGGAGGAGTCGGTATTGTAAAACTGCTCTGTAATTTCTTTCGCAGAAACAATTAGCTTTCCTCTAAATTTCATTCCTCTAAATAGCATGCCTGATGATTCAAGAGATTGTCTGTACGCTCGAATCATCTCGAAAAATTGAGTAGATGCTTTAAAGCGAATGCTCGCATTTCTCGTTTTATAGGTAGGGCTATTTGTTTCAGTTAGCATATATTCTAATTGCTCGTATGGATCTTCCACGTCAAATGACTTACTTAGTCTATGGTTTAAATATTCTTGGAATGTCACTTGCTGCATATTTTCTTCGCCGAGTTCAGGTAGTACGTTAGATACGTAACTGTTGAACATAGAGTTAGGGGAGAAGAGAATAATTTGATCCGCTTTTAGCCATTCGCGATATTTATATAGTAAGTAGGCGATTCGTTGCAGCGCAGCGGACGTTTTACCGCTACCAGCAGCTCCTTGCACGATAAGGAGTCGGCCTTCATCGTGACGAATAATTTCATTTTGCTCGCGCTGAATCGTAGCGACGATACTTTGCATATGTTTGTTCGTACCTTTTCCGAGCGCTTGTTGCAAGATTTCATCGCCAATTGTAAGGCTCGTATCGAACATAGAATCAATCTCGCCATTTTGAATAATGTATTGTAATTTTTTCTCCACGTTACCGTGAATTACGCCACCTGGTGTACTGTATTCAGCCGGTCCTGGTGGATAATCGTAGTAGACACTTGAAATGGGTGCGCGCCAGTCATATATAAGAAAATTTTCTCCGCTTGCATCAGTAAGTGTAGCTACGCCAATATAAATTTTCTCCGCAGCAGATTCTCCTTCTTCTTTAAAATCAATTCGTCCAAAATAAGGTGATTTATGCATGCGTTTTAGTGCGGCAAGCCGATTAAAGGTGTGCTTATGAGTAATTTGTGTGACAGCTAGTGACTGAGCTTGTTGTCTTAAGTTGATAACTGTTTCAAGATAATCATCAAAAGTATCAGTATTCACTTTCACGTCATCCCAGAAATGTTTACGAATATTGATTACTTCTGCCCGGCGTCTACCAGTTTCGTTTTCCAGCTTATCAATTTGTTTCGCAATCGTTTCGATTACGGTATCCAAGCGTTTTTGCTCTAAATCAAGTTTTTTATTCATACGGTAGCACTCCTTTAAAAGTGAAAAATAGAGGTTGACTGAAGATGTGTTTTGGTGTACAATTAAGATACGGATAAATACGTTCTTTGTATTTTAGAAAACGTGTTTCTGTACTAATTTAACATAGTTTCTGAATTTAATCAATGATAATAAGATAAACCTTGGTTCCGTGTGTAATGGAATCAAGGTTTTTTTGTGTTTATAGAGGGAGTCACGCTTGTTGTCGTTTTTTGTCGGTAAGTCGATATATTTTGAAAATCGCTGATATATTTGGAATTGCGCCGATATATCTCGAAAATCGCCGATATAATTTATTCAGAGGACCAACTATATAATTTCATTTACCGAAATCGGACATAGTTACCGGGAGAAGAGGGCATATAAAAAAGCTTGGGCCGAAGCCCAAGCTTTTTATTTCATTATTTCTTTTCGTCTTTCTTAGCGTCAGCTTTTTGCTCTTTGAAAAGATCTTTCAAATCTTTATCATCAACTTTTACGTCAGCTTTTTTGATTTCTTTCATCATAAGGTCGTTCATGAATTCGCCATCTTGTGCTTTCTTCTGAACGATTTCTTTTTTGATGTCAGCTTTAGATTGTTCGAATGATTTTTCTGGCTCTTTAATGTCTGTTACTTTAATGATATGGTAACCGAATTGTGATTTCACAGGTTCGCTTACTTCATCTTTTTTCAGTTTATAAGCAGCCTCTTCGAATTCTTTAACCATTTTGCCAGGTCCGAAGAATCCTAAGTCGCCACCTTTTTCTTTTGAACCAGTATCTTCAGAGTATTGTTTTGCTAACTCTTCGAAAGATTTACCTTGTCCAAGTTCTTCTTTAACCTTTTTAGCAGTTGCTTCATCTTTTACAAGAATGTGGCTTGCTTTAATTTCAGGCTTGTAATTATCTTTCAATTCTTTATCAGTGATTGTTTTCTCGATAGCTTTTTCTTGCGCTAATTGAGCACGCACACCAGTTTTTAACGTTTCTTCTTTAATACCTTGTTGTTTTAATAGTGTATCGAATTGATCACCGTATTGTTTTTTCATTTCATCGAACTTTTTGTCTACTTCTTTGTCTTCAACTTTGTAGTTTTTAATAAGTACTTTTTCCATAACCATGTTATTTAGTACTTGTTTACCAGCTTGTGTCTTCATTTGCTCGTAGAATTCTTCTTTTGTAATGTCACCAGCTTTAGATGTAACGATTTTGTCTGATGATGATGTTCCACATGCTGATAATGCGATTACACTTGTTGCGGCTAAGGCAAGCATAGCTTTCTTCATTCAATAAACACTCCTACTATTATGTATTTTTAATTTATCCTACACCAATGAATTTTAGTTCATAAGAGCCCGATTAAGTCTCACTGATACTTTTGCTTTTTATATTGGTAAAGCGCGCTTAACAGGGCTTACCGAGGCTTTAGGATAAAGTTAAGATGCGTGTCATTTATTTCATAGTATAAGCAATATGTACAAAATTTAATATATCATATTTCGACTCGATTTCATATTGATAAAGAAAAATTAACCAGTACGTGTCAGATTTTGAAGGTGTGCCATATTGGGCGTATGTCGCATATACAGAAAAGAGGAGGGGGATGGGGGATGAATTCTCAACTTATTTTATTACTTGTACTGTTTATTTTATTGGTTATTGTAGGTATAATTTGCTTATAGAGGAAAAAAGTGAGGAAGGGGCTTTCCTTCCTCACTTTCCATGAAATATAATTTCTATATAACTAGAAATTAATAAAATTGTTATACATACATTAATAACCCGAAAGACACCGGGTTGGCGGCTCGCAGATATTTGTTTTCGTTCACACAGTGTATGTGTCATGAAATTCGTGTAAAATATAACAAGAAGTGCGAATGCGACAAAAACAACTGTTATAAGTGTCATGAGGCGAGACCTCCTTTTGGCTAAAATACATATACTTTATATATTGTATCATACGATATTTTGTTCGTGTTATAAAATTCAGAAATAGAAGACTTTGTGTTAGAAAGTGAGGGAGAAAATGGACGTTGTTAGAAGATTAGAACAAGCTGAATACTACGTAGACCTACTATTTAAAATGATTGATGAAGAAAAGTGTCCATTTTATTCTTTGATCATAAAGAAAAAAGCTCGTAAAAAAGATGTTGAACGTATACTACATCTTTGTGAAATACTGAACGAGCAATATGTAGCGGAGAAAGCAGAAGGCCTTCTTTTGTTCGATGCGCTGTTAGATCAATTTGAAAAAGCGCTTCCACATCAGCTCGAAGTACACGAAACTGCGGAAGCGCTAGCAAAACAAGGTTTATTCAAACCGCTTATGAATGAATTCTTAAGCATGATTGCGAAAAAATAAATAGATTATTTCTTAACTAACTTCTGATCGGATTCTGTAAAGTTCTCTTCAATATCTTCTAATGATTTCTCAAAAATATCGATGAAGTCTTGTCCGTAAATGTTACGCAAGATAGCAATCAGTTCGATATTTTCTGGGAACTTCCCATAAAAATTACGAAGTGCAAGAGCCCCATTAAACACTGAATTATTTTCAGGGTCATACTCCTCCATTAAGCGAAGTAGTAATTCTTCCCCTTTGTCTGTAATTTCGATGTACGTATTTCGTTTATCATCTTCTTTTTTCGAGAATACAAGATAGCCGCGTTCTTCCAGCTTTTTCGAGAAGTTAAACGCCGTTGATACGTGCATAACTCCAAACTTAGCAATCTCAGAAATAGAAGCCCCTTTTAAATGATAAGCGATTGTTAAAATATGATGCTCATTAATGTTTAAATCATAAGGTTTAATCCACATCTGCCAATCTTTCTCTACACATTTCCATAACGCTTTCGATAATTGAGCAATGCGTTGGCTGAAAATCATCGCTTCTTTTACCGAGTAATCTTTTTCTCCACTTTTCATATACTCACCCACTTTAACATTCTTTTTCATTACTATCTATTATGCCAGTAAAATAAAAATTAATAAAGTCTTTTTGTGAGAATTGTGAAAATTTTTTAAAAAAATGACATTCTATACAAATCATGCATAACTATGGAAGCGGTTTATGAGTCATGAATACATGTGTTGTCCATACATGTTAAGTGATAACATATATTGTAAATGCATAAAAACACGGCATATCTATGTGATATGCCGTGTTAAGGTCCATTTATATAAAAAATATTTGTTATATGCAAAAAACTAAGCAGGAATTTGTTTACGCTTTTTCCGGAACAGCTTCTTGTAGTTTCTCAATTGATTTTTGAATGTCCAAAATCTCTTTCTCAATATGTCGTTTGTTTTGAGAAATATCTTGCTTCCAGTTAGAAAGTGTATCGTGCATATCGTCTTTTAATTCTTGGAACACTTCTTTACCTTCTGAAGCAGTTTCAACGATTTGACGTTTTAATAATTTTGTATCAGCTGTAATATCAGCTAAAGTCTTTTTAATATCATTTCCTTTTTCTTTTAACTTGCCGCGCATGTCTTTGCCAGAAGAAGGAGTTGAGAAAAGAACAGCTAGTCCAGCAACTGCTCCGCCGCAAATGACACCGGTAATAAAGGATTTAGCTTTTGACATAAAAGGAGACCTCCTTATTTTTTGTTCGTATTCATGATGTGAAAAAATATGCATATCTTTAAGACGAGGGAAAGGAAAGTGTGCAGTCCCTGGCATCTTAAGTGGAGAAACAAGCCGTGCCATATTTAATCACTTTAGGAAAGTGGCTTGTTATGTATGACTACTTATTATAGTGTCACTATTTCACGCTATTTGCAATTGTACTTGCGATGTTTTGTAAATTTTCCATTGTGTATTCATTTTGATGTGATTTCCAAACAGCACCGAAACCATCGTTTTCACCGTAGCGTGGAATTAAATGAAGGTGGAAGTGGAACACAGTTTGTCCAGCTTTTTCACCGTTGTTGTTAAGTAGGTTAAAGCCAACTGGATTAAACTCTGCTTTAATCGCATTTGCGATTTTTGGAACGACAGAAAAAATATGTGATGCGATTTCTGGCGTTAACGCAAAAATGTCTTGTTTGTGAACTTTCGGAATAACAAGAGTATGTCCTTTTGTCACTTGACTAATATCTAAAAATGCAAGCACATGTTCATCTTCGTATACTTTTGAGCAAGGGATTTGCCCGTCAATGATTTTGCAAAAAATACAATTATCCGCTGTATGATTCATTGATCTCATCCTTTCAAATATCCTTAGCCGTATTTTACCATAATTACATAAGAGAACAAACACGAAAAACAGGAAGCTGACTCAGCTTCCTGTTTTCTGAAGAGGGATTGAAAAAGCATTATCGTAATTTACGTTTCGCAGACACCTCATTTATTTTAAGAAATGCACGGTAAATCGGCTAAAGTTTCTGCCGTAGACACCCCATTTTCAAGTGAAATGAATTGCAATCTTTTTAAATGAAATTGTTTACTTTTTAAAACAGTATATGCTCTTTCGGAGACACCCCGTTTCGAAAATAAAACAAATAATCTGGTTATGTGTAAATTCCTTTGTCCAACATGGACACCCCATTTCATGATGACTTCACTATGTTGTTGTACTCATCAATAGGTGGTCGCTTTTTCAATGTGTTCCTTCTTCAATAATTATGATGTCCGCTTTCGTAATAATATATGCGAACAAATTTAAATTTTTTTTGAACGCATCGATACTATGTAGTACAGCGTAATTTTTGGTAAGATGAATATAGAACGAATATAAATGAAGAAAGTGGTGTCGTATGAGCGAGTTATTGCGTGTAGAAAATGTTACAGGAGGATATACGAAACGACCTGTATTAAAAGATGTTTCGTTCTCTGTGAATAAAGGTGAACTTGTCGGCTTAATCGGTTTAAATGGAGCAGGTAAAAGTACGACGATTAAACATATTATCGGTTTAATGGAACCGAAAAAAGGAACTGTCACAATTAATGGGAAAACAATTCGTGATGATATGACAGCGTACCGTTCTAGTTTTTCGTTCATCCCAGAAACACCAGTATTATATGATGAGCTAACGCTAGAAGAACATTTGAAGTTAACAGCGATGGCTTACGGCGTTGATGAAAAACAATATGAAGAACGTGTAGGACAATTATTACAAGAATTCCGTATGAAAAATCGTTTGAAATGGTTTCCGTCTCATTTCTCAAAAGGGATGAAACAAAAAGTAATGATTATGAGTGCGTTTTTAGTAGAGCCATCTCTTTACATTGTGGACGAACCGTTCGTTGGGCTTGATCCGTTAGCAATCCAATCACTCCTTCAAATGATGGACCAAATGAAAAAGAGTGGTGCAGGTATTTTAATGAGTACACATATTTTAGCGACGGCAGAGCGTTATTGTGATTCGTTCATAATTTTGCATCAAGGCGAAGTAAGAGCAAAGGGAACATTATCTGAGCTGCAATCACAGTTTCATATGCCAGGTGCAACGTTAGATGATATTTATATTGCATTAACGAAGGAAGAAGATTATGAATAGCACAGCGTTATGGAAAGAACGATTTCGTTACTTTTTACAAGAAGTTCGTACATATAGTAAATACGTATTTAATGATCATTTAAAATTTATTTTCGTATTCATCATCGGCGCAGGAGCGTATTATTACCAGCAATGGTTACAAACGTTAACACCTTCGTTTCCGACTGCGCTCGTTATGGCAGTGTTACTTGGATTCGTATTAACGGCCGGATCTATTCAAACGTTATTAAAAGAAGCGGATCTCGTTTACTTACTGCCAGTGGAAGAAAAGTTAAAACCATACTTCACAAAGGCATTTCTTTTTACGTTTATGATTCAGTTATACATAATTGCAATCGTAGCAGCAGCGCTTGCTCCGTTATACTTCCAGCAAATGAAACAAACAGGAGCTGGTTACATATGGATTGTAATCGCGTTTATCATTGTAAAAGCGTGGAACTTATTCGTCGCGTGGGAAAAGTCATTTTTAACAGATCAAAATATACAAAGAGCCGATTGGTTCATTCGATTTATTTTAAACGCCTTATTTGTTTATTTCCTTGTGGAACGTACTTCCGTTATGTTTATTGCCGGAATCATCCTTCTGATGGTGTTATACCTCGCTATTCTGCATCAAATGGTGAAGGGAAAGCCGTTAAACTGGGAGTATTTAATTTCTGAAGAAGGTAAGAAGATGATGCTGCTGTACCGCATCGCGAACATGTTCGTTGATGTACCAGCATTAAAAGAGAGAGTAGCACGTAGAAAATGGCTTGATTTCATTCTTTCGATGATCGGTGAAAAGCGTACCTATTTATACTTATATACGAGAACGTTCTTAAGATCTGGTAATTATTTTGGCTTATATGTGCGCCTGCTCGCTCTTGGCGGAGTTATTCTTTACTTCATTCCGTTTTTATATGGACGATTTATCGTAAGCCTTATCTTCCTATACTTAATCGGTTATCAGCTATTAACTTTATGGAAACATCACCGCATGAAAATTTGGCTTGATTTGTACCCAGTAGGCGGAGAAGAGAAGAAGAAAGATTTTCTTACTTTATTAAATGCAATTCTCATTATTGGCAGCGTTGTATTTACAATCATATTTGCACTTGCTACGAAAGATTTCATGATGACAGGAATTTTACTAGTCCTAAGCATAGTATTTAGTATCGGTTTCGTTTATCAATATGGGGCAAAACGTATTGAGCGTTTAAATTGAAGGGAATGAACCTATGATTACATATGAAGAAAAGGTTATAAAAGAACTGGAGCAGTGGAAAGCTACATTCATGAAAGATTCTTCTATGATGACACGGTTCTCAAAGAAAGTGCAGACGAAAGTACAGCAGCTTATTCCGGCGAAAGTGCAAAAAGTATTAACAGAAACGATTCGGATGATGGTGCAAACAATTAGTGCCGGATCAAACTTTATAAAGCCGAAATTAAAAGAGACGAACTGGTCGTTGCAAAGACGAGATGATGAAGTACGTAAAAAAATGGATGAGTATAAAAAAATAGCAGCGGCAGAAGGAGCGGGGACGGGAGCAGGCGGTATTCTCCTTGGCCTTGCTGACTTTCCGCTGTTGCTCGGCATTAAAATTAAATTTTTATTCGATGCAGCAACATTGTACGGATTTGATACGAGCGATAAAGAAGAGCGCCTTTTTATCCTTCACGTTTTCCAACTTGCCTTTTCAAGTGATGAACACCGAAAAGAAATATGGAAAGCAATCGAAACGTGGGATACAGAAGAAGAAAATCATATGGACTGGGAAAAGTTCCAAACAGAGTACCGAGACTATATCGATTTAGCAAAAATGCTTCAGCTCGTACCAATAATCGGTGCCCCGGTCGGCGCATATGCAAACTATCAATTACTGCAAAGACTTGGAGAAGTAACGATGAATTGTTATCGTATGCGATTGTTGAATAAGGATTAAAAACAAGGCGTCCTACATGTGTAATGTAGGACGCCTTTTCTTAGAAGCCAAGTCCGATATAGCTAACTCCAACTATAATCAATACGATAAAAAGTACAATGATCAATGAAAATCCGCTCTTACCAGCTTGTCCAGCTTCACCGCCGCCACTACCACCACTACCGCCTTTACCACCAACTCCCATATGATATCCTCCTTATTGTTATATGTTGCTTTTGTTTTATATTCTTCTCTATTTACCAATAAATTCCTCCTGGAGCGCTAACTAACTTGAAAATCATTTTGTTTCATTTTATAATTTACTTACCGACCGGTAAGTAAAAACAAGTGAGGTACAGTATGACAAAGAATTTACAAACATCGCAAAACATTGTAGAGGCTTCATTTAAACTTATGGCAGAGCACGGAATTGAGAAGATGAGCCTTTCCATGATTGCGAAAGAGGTAGGAATTTCAAAACCGGCTATTTATTATCACTTTTCTTCTAAAGAAGCGTTAGTGGACTTTTTATTTGAAGAAGTTTTTTCTGGATATCATTTCGTGAGTTATTTTGATAAAGAGCAATATACGAGAGAAAATTTTGCAGAAAAGTTAATCACAGATGGTTTACATATGCTCTCTGAGTATGAAGGACAAGAAGGAATACTACGTGTCATAAATGAATTTATCGTAACTGCGGCGCGAAATGAAAAGTATCAGAAACGCTTATTTGAAATACAAGAAGAGTTTTTAAATGGTTTCCACGATCTATTGAAGAAAGGCGCGAGACTAGGCGTTGTGTCACAAGATGCAACGGAAGAAAACGCTCATACGCTAGCGCTTGTAATTGATAATATGAGCAATTACATGCTCATGGGATTTCAGTTAAAGTATAAAGAAATTTGGATTCGAAATGTGAAAAACGTCATGAAGGAGGAGTAAAGATGAAAATGCAAAAAAACTGGTGGCTCGGTTTTCTTGGATTCATTGGGGTGTATAAAATTCCAGGCATGATAGAAGCTTTTCAAGCGGATGGAAATTGGATGAAGTTAATCGGTTTCATTTGGCTACTTTGGTTCGGATATTTTATTCCTGAGAAGAAAGAAGATTGAATTTCAATTTTCTGTAAGGTTATGTAAAATATAGATTGAGACTATTCATATATTAGATTACTAGATTTGGAGTGGTTACATGGATCCATTGAAAAATGAAATTCACCCTGACATGGTCAAGGTGTGGAAAGTTCGGGCTGTAATAGAAGAAGGGATCGGTATTCTTGTCATTTTAGCGTACCTTTTCCTCATGATAAAGTTTGATTGGTGGGCGTGGATTTTGTATGTGATGATTGGGCTAACAGTTGTGTTCGCACCATTTTCGTACTTTTTATTCCCAAAACTACGTCAGCGTTATTACAGCTACCAACTAAATGAAGAAGAACTTGAAATTCAACACGGTCTTTTCGTCGTAAAGCGCGTATTAGTACCGATGATTCGTGTACAGCATGTGACGATTGAACAAGGGCCGATTATGAGAAAATACGGTTTAGCAGAATTACACATTTCAACAGCAGCAACTTCTCACAGCATCCCAGGCTTAACGATGTATGAAGCAGAAATGTTGAAAACGAAAATCGTAGAATTAGCGAAAGTGAGTGATGAGGATGTATAAGAGGCAGCATCCGATCACGATGTTATTGGAATTAAAAATAACAGATTTTATACCACTCTTTATTTTCATGTTTAGCTTAAATGGAAAATTCCCGTTTTGGTATTTAATTCCCGCTGCATTCGGTTTACTCACCGTTTTTTCAGCGTTTGAAAAATGGTATTACACAACATACTGGGTTGAAAATAACGTATTACATGTAAAACAAGGCCTCTTTGTGAAGAAGGAGAGCTACTTAAATAAAGAACGTGTTCAAACGATTAATACAAGTTCTAACGTGTTATATCAAATGCTTGGCTTAAAGAAAATCCAAATCGAAACAGCTGGTGGGGGCGATGATGCGGAGGTTAGTTTAGCCGGTATTACAGTAGAAGAGGCAACTGAGCTTATTGCTTTGCTAAATGAGCCAACTCCAGAAATGAAAGCAGAAGGAACGCTAGACGAAAAAGCGGAACATGCAATAGAAAAAGAAATCGTTACAGAAGAAAAACAAACGACAGAATATAAATTGACTTGGAAAGAAATTTTACTAGCCTCTGTTACATCGGGGCAGTTTGGACTATTATTCTCGTTAATCTTTTTCGTGTATCACCAAGTAGAGGAATACATTCCGAAATGGATAGAGAATGGCGTAAAGTCATATGTAATGGACCACGATATATATGGCTTGATTTTCATGATAGCCATTTTGATCGTCCTTTCATGGATTATATCGACAATCGGTTATGCGCTAAAACATGGAGATTTCACAGTAAATCGAAGAAATGACGAAGTCCGCATTTCACAAGGATTACTTGAGAAAAAAGAACTCGTCCTAAAGTTACATCGTATTCAAGGTATTACGATAAAAGAAAGTATTTTACGTCAGCCATTCGGCTATTGTGCTGTGCAAGTAGAAGTGATTCAAAGTAAGGGAACGGGTGACGAAAAAGAAAAAGTTACACTCCATCCAATCATTCGAAAAGACCGAGTACAACAGTTACTCGCACATTTACAATTACCATACGAACTGAATACAAATATGATTTCATTACCAAAAGCAGCATTACGCCGCTATCTCATTGATAGCTTTGTCTTTTTCGCAATGATAGCTATCCCGCTTATTGGAATAAGTATATACTCTGAAAAGCACTTCATTATGTGGGCACTCATTCCGCTTGCGATCCTCATCTTTATACTTGGATACGCAACATTTAAAACAAATGGTTACAGTGTAAATGGAGAGCAAATTACGCTTGTATATCGTAGTGTTGGAAAATATACAGGACTTGTTAGAAGAAGACACGTCCAATCAATGGAAAAGACGCAATCCTATTTCCAGCGCCGCGCGGATTTATGTACGTATAAGTTTTCGAGCGCATCATCGAGTTATAAATTAGAGCATACGAGAGTAGAAGATGCGGAGAGAATGCAGGATTGGTATAAGAAGAGAATAAGTGAGAATTAAATGGAATGGCTCGTCTTTTGCGGAAGGCGAGTTATTTTTCTATGTAAAAATGATAGGAAATAATGAATAATATATGTGACGCAAAAAAAGTGAGGTGAGCAGGATTGGGGAAATTTTTAATTCCGTATTCCCATTCTTTATTAAGCTTATTTATTTCAATGACGATAATTCAAATATACGATGAGAAGGGGATTTTTGAAGGAGAGCTATTTTCTATTTTTACGAATCTTTTTATTACTATGACCCAAATGTTGGCCGCTACTTTAATAGTTGGAGTCCCTGTTGTTTTAGTTGGATGTCTTCTTGGAGAGATATTGTTTAGGTGCGTTATTTTACCTATAAAGCTACATTTTATCCCATCCTTAATTTTATATATTCTTTTAGCCATAAGTATTGTTTTTTGCTATGAAGTTATATCTGACGGGGTTCCTACAACATATGAAAATACTCGTATTATTAAAATGATGTACTTTATGGGATTAACTATAATTTGCTCTATTACATTTTTAGTAAGTAGGACTACGTATGAAGGAAAATAAGGTGATTATATGAAATACACTTGTCCATGCTGCGGATATAAAACATTAGAAGAAGAACCACCAGGTACATATGAAATTTGTAACATATGTTTTTGGGAAGATGATTCTGTTCAATTTAAAGAGCCTGACTATGAAGGCGGGGCAAATGAAGTTTCGTTAAGACAAGCGCAGGAAAATTTCATTGTGTTTGGTGCCTGTGAAAAGCGATGTATTGAATTGGTTAGAAAGCCGACTAGTGAAGATGTGAAGGATGCTAGTTGGAAGCAAATTTGTTAAATAGCTTTAAATAAAAATGTTATTACTCAATTTAACAAGAGTAATAACATTTTTTTATGCCATGATGAAAGAATGAACGCCGCCTTATCAAATAAAAAAGATATAAAATTTTCGTCCTTGGAGACAACTAATTATTAATTTGATGATTCAGTTGATTTTTTTATGTAGTTATTGAAAAACACCATAGTTTCTAGAGAGTGAACAGGGGTTTTGAATTGATTTAAAGTTGACGGAACAAAATAAAACGAATAGAGCAAAAAAACTTGCAAAACTAAAAGAGGAGTTGTATATTAATTGATGCATCAAATATTGATGTATCAATTAATGTTTTAATAAGTAAGAAGGAGGAATTTTCGAAAACGTGTTATTCAGACGATGTCGGATTTTTATATAAGCTATAAGATTAAAGCGAAGATAGAGGGGGCACAATACTGTGGAAATAATCGCAGCTATTTTAGTCGGGATCGTAGCATTAGAACATTTATTTATCATGATCCTCGAAATGTTTTTTATGAATTCAAAAGTGGCAAAACGTGCTTTTCAATTACCCGAGCATTTAGAAGGAGATCGAAACGTAGCCATTATGTTTGCAAACCAAGGTTTATATAATGGATTTTTAGCCGTTGGTCTCATTTGGGGACTTATACTTGGTCTCAATTCAATTGGTTATATGGTTCAATTATTCTTTGTAATGTGTGTGGTAGTAGCAGCTCTGTTCGGCGGTTTCACATCTAATAAATCAATTATTGTAAAACAAGGACTTCCAGCTATATTAGCGTTGATTGCCCTTTTAATTGTGATATAGAACTAAAGCGTTTGTATAAAAGAACTCATTTTTGAAAAATACGTTATTCTTTCTTCCTATAGGCTCATAGGAAAGAATAGCGTATTTTTTCTTTTTAAGGGGGTATATCCTTCAATTTAATCAAAAATGTAAATTCTTTTTTTAGCGCGATTGTTATGAAAATACGTATTACATTAAGGATTAGAACCGGATTAACGCTTTAAAATATAGAAGGTGGGGAAAATAATGTAAAAAAACTATTGTATGTTTAAAAACAGTGTGTTACAAAATAGTTACAAACCGTAACTTATATTGCAGTTTGTTTTCTTTTTGTTTTTTAGTATGTTACAAATCGGAGTGTGTATCAAATCGTCAGAAGATATATGAAGTTCAAAAAGTTTTTCTATGTGTATAAGAGTGTGTGTAGTAAAGAGCTTGGTGAGAACTTTGCGCACATTATTAAAATTCCTTTCTGTCTTTAAAAGAAGAAAACCAACTATTTAGGAGTTTTAAGTAATGATAGTAAATGAAATGTACTTCCTTTCCCGCACATAAAGTACATATTTACGCTCAGTCTAATTACTACACAGACTTTTATACATATAAAGCTATTGTTTTAGGGGATATATAGGAGGAGAAAAAATGAAAAAGTTATTAATGGTAATTGGACTTACATTTTTAATGTTAGCTGGATGTAGTAATGGGAATTTTGACAAAGTAATGGATGAAGGAAAGACCGCGTTAACGAATAAAGAGTATAAAAATGCCTTATCATCATTTGAAAAAGCACTAGATGAGAAGAAAGATGATTCAGATGCAAAGGTGCTTGTAGAACAAACAAAAGCAATGATTGAAGCTGTGAAGTTAAAAGAAGAAACAAAGGTAGAAGAATCAATCAAGTCATTTGAAAAAGTAGAGAACATGAAGGATGGAAATAGTACGTTAGTAAAACAAGCGAAGGAAGAACGAACAGCATTATTAGCTATCGTCGAACAAAAAAAGAAGTATAGCGAGCAACTAGTGAAAAGTGAAGAGTTAATAAATAAGAAAAATTACGCAGAAGCGAAAGATATATTAAATAAGCTAGTTTCAGAAACAAAAGATAACAAAAATCTTGAAGAATATAATAAAAAGGCTTCAGGATTAATTACTAAAATTGGTGAAGCAGAAAAGAATGCAACGGTAGCGAAGGCAGAAAAAACTAATGTAGCAACGAATCAAAAGGTAACAACAGAGAAGCCTCAAAAAGTAGAAACAGAAAAGAACCAGAAGGTAACGACAGAGAAGCCTCAAAAAGTAGAAACAGAAAAGAACCAGAAGGTAACAACAGAGAAGCCTCAAAAAGTAGAAACAGAAAAGAACCAGAAGGTAACGACAGAGAAGAACCAAAAGGTAGAAACAGGAAAGACTCAAGATGCATTTACTTTTGAGAAAGCGAAAGAATATATTAAAAATGAATATAAAGAAGACTATGATTATACGCTAGAAAATACGCAAGTAGAGAATGGAAAGAAATATTATCAAATTAGAGTGCGTACGACATATAAAATAGAAGGCGCAGCTGGATCAGGATTTACTGGCGTATTTAAAGTATTTGAAGATGGTACAATTGTTGAAGTGCACTAAATTAATGGAAAGGTATCCTCAAAGTGTTTGAGGATACCTTTTTAGCGTAAAAAAAGCATCTAGCAAAAGTACTAGATGCAAATAAAAACACAAGGGAAGACAAAATTCTTCCCTTTTCCCGTAAGTAATTATATCAAAAAATTTATAAAAAACTAGCTTTATTTTTAATATAATTGATGTGTGAAGCTATGAAAGTATAAGATTACACTATTTTTGTAGTGTTTTGTTGAAAAAGGAGCCACGTATATGATTAATTTTAAACCAGAAAATTTGAACCAACTATTAAAAGTAATGTTAATTAGTGCTAATAAGTCTTACGATGCGATTAAAGAGTATGAATGTACGGGAGAAGCAGTCGTATTCTGTGTAGACTTCGAATATATTGACGTTTCTCTTATGATTGTAGATATGCTGGGAAGATCGGCTTCTAGATTTAACATTTTGCCATTTGCTAAGCCAGATACGAATGAGATAGATTACATTCAGTTTCAAGTGTATTCCATTAATGAAGGGAATTTTAAAGAAGTTCTCGATACGATGTAAAAAACTATAATTTTACAAAAATGTATATATCAACTAATATATAAGTAATACATTCATATAATTGGAGTGATGAGATGCAGCCGTTAGAAAGGGAGATTCATTCTAATATGCTGAAAGTGTGGCGAATTCATGCTTTAATTGGGGCGGCAGTTATACTAGCAGTCGTAATTGCGTATTTCTTTTTTATGATCAATTTTAATTGGTGGGGTTGGTTGTTTGGCTTGTTAGTCACAGGAGCTATTCTATTTATTCCGCTCGATTATTTTGTATTTCCAAATTTACGTCAGCGCTATTATAGTTACAGATTAAATGAAGAAGAGATTGAGATTCAAAAGGGAATGTTCGTTGTAAAACGCGTGCTTATTCCGATGATTCGTGTGCAGCACGTAACGATTGAACAGGGCCCGATTATGAGAAAGTACAATTTAGCAGAATTACATATTTCAACAGCAGCAACTTCTCATAGTATTCCAGGTTTAACGAAAGAAGAAGCAGAGCAGTTGAAAAGACAAATTGGAGAACTTGCGAAAGTGAGTGATGAGGATGTATAAGAGGCAACATCCAATCACGATTTTATTAGGTATTCGAATTGCGACTTTGTTGCCTTTTATTTTTCTTGTTTTATTTCGATCAGATGGTCAAGTAGAACCATGGTATTTCTTCCACCTTATTCTTTTGGCTCTATTATTCATTATGGCTATTTTCTCAGCGATAAAATGGTATTTCAAAGTGTACTGGGTTGAAAATAATATTTTACATATTAAACATGGCGTCTTTGTAAAAAAAGAAAGTTACTTAAATAAAGAACGTGTGCAAAATATTAGTACGTCTTCTAACATCATCTATCAAATACTTGGACTGACGAAATTAAATATTGAAGCGGCAGGCGGCGGTACTGAGCCAGAAGTGATGTTGGCGGGTATTAGAGAAGCAGAAGCGAAGGAACTCATTGCTTTATTACATAAAGAAAGAAGTGTTGTGAGTGAAGAAGGGCCTGCGGAAGAAGGAAGTAAGACGGTATATCAGTTAACAACGAAAGAGATTTTAGCAGCATCTATTACATCTGGTAGATTCGGATTAGTGTTTTCTATGTTAGTCATCCTTTACACAGAGTTTAATCAATTTCTACCAGAATGGCTTATCAATAAAGTAGAAACGTATGTGATGGATAACGGTGTATATGAATTAATCGTTATGGCGGCGATTTTAATGGCAGTGTCGTGGGTCATTTCAACAGCAGGTTATGCATTAAAATATGCGAACTTTAAAATTGAGCGAAACGGAAATGAAGTTCGCATCGTGCAAGGTTTATTTGATAAGAAAGAGTTTGTTTTAAAATTACACCGTATTCAAGCGATTACGGTGAAAGAAGGCATTCTCCGCCAGCCTTTCGGATATTGCTCTGTCGAAGTAGAAGTCATTCAAAGTATAGAAGCGGCAGGAAATGAAGTGATGTTACATCCTTTTATGAAGAAAAAAGATGTGCAGCAGTTACTCGCATATTTACAGTTGCCGTATGAAATGGAAGCGGAAATCGTTCCTTTACCAAAAGAAGCATTACGCCGTTACATAATAATGGGGTGGATTACAAGTGCCGTACTCGCTGTGCCAATCATAGGTGCGAGTATATATTTTAAACAAAATATCGCGTTATTCACTCTCATACCACTATGTATTATATTTACGTTACTTGCATACGCGCGGTATACAAGTAGTGGTTATATGATACGGGACAATCAGTTAGTCATGGTATACCGAGGACTCGCGAAATATACAGGAATCATGTGAAGAAGGCATGTGCAAGCAGTCGGATACAGTCAGTCGTATTTCCAAAAGAAAGACGAGCTATGTACAGCTAACGTGTCAGTAGCGGGGCATCGTTACAAAGTGAAGCATATGCAAAAAGAAGATGCGCTTCGTATATATAATTGGTATAAAGAAAAAGGAAACACCGGCGTGTAACGGTGTTTCCTTTTTTGTGTCGTCATTTGTCGATAAGTCGATATTCTTTGTCGAATCGTCGATATATTGAAAAAAACGTTGATATATTTGGGAAATCGCCGATATATTCAGAAAATCGTCGATATAATTTCACATACTGTGACCTTCAAACTTCGAACTTCGAGCTCCAAAACCCTAAACTAACACATCAAAAGTAGTCACGAAAGACGGACGAGAGAAAATACTCTTTTGCTGTTCTGCATGTGGATGCGCCGGTGCTTGTCCTTCTGCTTGTGCGGGGCGTTTTTTATGAGCATTTTCGAATGAACGTGATTCTGTCCAGTCTTTAAAGTTTTGCTCTGTTTCCCACATCGTTAAGATGACATATGTATCGTTACTTAATGGGCGTAGAACGCGGATTGCTTGGAATCCTGGTTCGTTTTCAATAAGGCCTGCGCGGTTTTTAAAACGGTTTTCAAATACTGGGCGACCTTCGTCTGTTACAGAAATGTTGTTACAAACGATATAGCCAGGTTGTCCTTTAAATTCTCCAACAGCGTCTAGTACATCATACTTAAGAGATCCTTCTACAGATTCTTCTGTATTTTCTTTATAAAACATATTTTTTTCATCATTTTTTGCAGTGAAATGTGCTTGTTCTAGAGGTGTTTCGTATGAAATAATAGCCTTCATTTTAATGCCCCCTTACTTATTTGTTTCTATTATATCAACTCTCTTAAAAAACTTCGAAGATTATATACATAAAGATACTTCTTTTTCAAATAATAAATGTACCATCATTTGGAAAGAAGGCCGATGTATGAAGAAAGTAAAGTGGACTTTATTAGGTGGGTTAGCAACGCTACTATTAGCGATTGTCCTTTATAAACTAATTGTGTTAGCTGGTGGCTATATGATGGATGAAAAGCAGCTCGTTTTCCACTCTTCATCACGTATCGTTGACCAGAAAGGGAAAGAAATTACGAAATTATACGTAGAAAATAGAGACCTCGTACCAATCGAGCAAATTCCGAAATATGTGCAGCAGGCGTTCGTTGCGGTGGAAGATTCTCGTTTTTATGAGCATCAAGGAATTGATTACCCGTCTATATTTCGTGCTCTTTATAAAGACACGTTAGCTGGAGGGAAGGTCGAAGGCGGTAGCACGATTACGCAGCAACTTGCTAAAAACGTTTTTTTAACTCGTGAAAAAACATTTACGCGTAAGTTGAAGGAAGTCGCAATTTCCCTTCAATTAGAGCAAAAATATACGAAGCAACAAATTCTTGAAATGTATATGAATCATATTTATTTTGGACATGGAGCTTACGGTATTCAAGCAGCAGCAAAGTTATATTTTAATAAAAATGTAGAAGATTTAACAGTAGAAGAAGGAGCAATGCTTGCAGGTCTTCCGAAGTCGCCAAACGGTTATTCACCTTATTTTTCTCCAGAGAAGAGTAAAGAACGCCGCGATTTAGTATTGTCACTTATGCATAAACAAGGCTATTTGACTGCCGAAGAAAGCGTACGTTATCAAGGAAAGACAATCGCTCTCTATAAAAACTTAGATGAGAATGAGCTCGCATATATGCCGTATATTGATATGGTCATAGATGAAGCAGCACGTTTATACGGATTGTCTCATCAAGAAGTGCTTCGCGGAGGATATACGTTTGTCGTACCGATGGATGAAAAAATTCAAAAGGTAGCGTATAACCAGTTTCAAGATGCAAGGAATTTCCCTGGGAAAGAAGAGGGGGCGCAAGGTGCTTTTTTATTAATGGATAATCGTACGGGCGGGATTAAAGCTGCGATTGGCGGAAGAAAGTACGTCCCGAGAGGATTTAATCGCGTTTTTGCAAAAAGACAGCCCGGTTCTGTGCTAAAACCACTTATCGTCTATGCGCCAGCACTCGAAACGAAAAAGTATAATCCGTATTCTTTATTGACGAATGAAAGACATTCTTTTGAAGGTTATGAGCCTCGGAACTATAACCGTGAATATTCGAAAGAAATAACGATGTACGATGCGATTTTAGAGTCAGCAAATGTACCAGCAGTTTCTTTATTAAACGAGTTGGGGGTAGAAGAAGGAAAGCAATATTTAGAGAAAGGGAATGTTCACATTGCCGATGCTGGTTTAAGCACAGCGCTTGGCGGATTGAAAAATGGTGTTTCAACATTTGATCTTGTGAAAATGTATCGTGCGTTTTTAGCAAATGGTGATATTATTGAGCCGCACGTTATTGATAAAGTGTTAAATAGACACGGCGCAGTCATTGGAGAATCACCAAAAGTAGAAACGAAAATTTTCTCGAAACAAACGGCATGGTATATGACAAAAATGTTAGAAGGAGTTGTAAAGGAAGGGACAGCGAAAGCCGGTGTATATAACGGAGCGTTAGCTGGGAAAACAGGTACAACTTCCTTACCAAATGACGATAATGGGGCGAGGGATATGTGGTTCGTTGGCTATACGCCAAATTTAGTAGGCGCTGTTTGGATTGGTTATGACCGCATAGATAAAGAGCATCAGTTGCAAGGAGAAAGTGCGTCAGCAACAAAATTATTTAAGAAAATTTTAACGAAAGCAAATGTAGAACAGAAAGAGCAGTTTAGGAAACCAGAAGGTGTGGAAACAATCGGTGCTCCAATTCGGCTGCGCAAGATTGAAGATGTGAAAATGAAATTAGCATTTAGCCCTTTCGGTTTATTTAAAGCGAAATTAAGCTGGACACCACTTCCAGATGAAAGAATTATGTATCGTATTTATAGAGTGGAAAATGGAATTCATACGCATGTAGGTACTGTAAATGGTGCCGGGGAATATGAGGAAAAGTTCGTTAACATCTTTTCAAAACCGAGTTTTTACGTTGTACCATATAACACACAAACGAATCGCGAAGGAGAAAAGTCAAAAGTAGCTAAACCATAGTTTTTCTCTGTGTTATAATAAGAATGTTGTGAAAATAGTAAGCGTTTTTAAGAATGTTTGTGTCAATTTAATGAACAACGTACATAATATTATGCATTTTGTTTTTACAAGCTGTATAGTAAAAAAAGATAAATATCGAACGTATTCGAAGCATTGTGGTAAGGAAGGGAGCTAGGGTCTTGGTAAGAACTATAAATGAGACATTTTTAAAAGCATGTAGGGGGGAACGTACTGATTATGTACCAGCATGGTATATGCGTCAAGCAGGTCGTTCGCAGCCGGAATATAGAAAGATAAAAGAAAAGTATTCTTTATTTGAAATTACACATAATCCAGAGTTATGTGCTTACGTTACAAAACTGCCAGTTGATCAGTATAACGTAGACGCAGCAATTCTTTATAAAGATATTATGTCACCACTACCTGCAATTGGTGTGGATGTAGAAATTAAATCAGGTATTGGCCCAGTTATTGATAATCCAATCCGTTCTTTACAAGACGTAGAAAAACTAGGGGAAATCAATCCAGAAGATGACGTACCGTACATATTAGATACAATTCGTTTATTAACGACTGAAATGCTAGACGTACCGTTAATCGGTTTTTCAGGAGCTCCATTTACATTAGCGAGCTATATGATTGAAGGCGGTCCATCTCGTAACTACCATAATACGAAAGCGTTCATGTATGCAGAGCCAAAAGCTTGGTTCGCTTTAATGGATAAGCTAGCAGATATGGTTATTACATATTTAAAAGCGCAAATTAACGCAGGGGCAAAAGCAGTTCAAATTTTCGATTCTTGGGTTGGAACAGTAAACGTAGCAGATTACCGCGTATTTATTAAACCGGCAATGGAGCGTATTTTTGCAGAAGTTCGCACGATGGGTGTACCGATGATTATGCACGGCGTAGGAGCTGCACACTTAGTAAATGAATGGCACGACTTACCGCTTGATGTAGTCGGTTTAGACTGGCGTTTACCAATTGAAGAAGCACGTGCACGCGGCGTTCACAAGGCGGTACAAGGTAATATGGATCCTTCGTTCTTACTTGCGCCATGGTCTGTTATTGAAGAACATGTAAAAGGTATTTTAGATCAAGGGATGAAGCAGCCGGGTTATATCTTTAACTTGGGTCACGGTGTATTCCCAGAAGTAAATCCAGATACATTAAAACGTTTAACTACATTTATTCATGAATACTCTAAAGGGCAGTTAGCGAAGTAAAGGAGAATTGCTGTATGAAAAAGAAAATTGGTTTGCTTGTAATGGCATACGGAACGCCATATAAAGAAGAAGATATTGAACGTTACTATACACATATTCGCAGAGGAAGAAAGCCAAGTCCTGAAATGCTAGAAGATTTAACAGAGCGTTACCGTGCAATTGGTGGTATTTCTCCTTTAGCTACTATTACATTAGAGCAAGCTAAGAAGTTAGAGAAGCGTTTAAATGAAGTACAAGATGAAGTCGAGTACCATATGTATCTTGGCTTAAAACATATTGAACCGTTCATTGAAGATGCGGTGAAAGATATGCATAACGACGGTATACAAGATGCAATCGCACTTGTTCTTGCGCCGCACTATTCTACGTTTAGCGTAAAATCATACGTTGGACGAGCACAAGAAGAAGCTGAGAAACTTGGAAACTTAACAATTCATGGCATCGATAGCTGGTATAAAGAACCGAAATTTATCCAGTACTGGGTTGATGCAGTGAAAGGTATATATAACGGTATGTCAGACGCAGAACGTGAAAAAGCAGTATTAATCATATCAGCTCATAGCTTACCAGAAAAAATTATCGCAATGGGCGATCCATATCCAGATCAATTAAATGAAACAGCGGACTATATTGCAAGAGGCGCTGAAGTAGCAAACTATGCAGTAGGTTGGCAAAGTGCAGGAAACACACCAGATCCTTGGATTGGTCCCGACGTACAAGATTTAACGAGAGAACTAAATGAAAAGCACGGTTATACTTCATTCGTATATGCACCAGTTGGATTTGTTGCGGAACATTTAGAAGTTTTATATGACAACGACTTTGAGTGTAAAGTGGTAACGGATGAAATTGGCGCGAAATATTATCGTCCAGAAATGCCAAACGCATCGGACGCATTTATTGACTGCTTAACAGATGTTGTAGTAAAGAAAAAAGAATCTGTACTGTAAGAAGAAAGGGGGAGCCTGCTTGAGGAAAAAAGTTGTGATCATCGGCGGAGGCATCACTGGATTAACAGCAATGTATAACTTACAAAAAAATATTCATGAAAAAAACTTGCCGATTGATACATTACTGATAGAAGCATCGGGTAAACTTGGCGGAAAAATTCAAACCGTTCGAAAAGATGGATTTACAATTGAGCGCGGACAGGATTCTTTCTTAGCACGAAAAGAAAGTGCAGCTAGATTAGTGAAAGAATTAGGTCTTGGCGATGAACTTGTAAATAATGAGGCCGGTCAATCATTTATCCTCGTAAACAATCGGTTACATAAAATGCCG
Source organism: Bacillus cereus group sp. Bc031 (assembly GCF_027716265.1). Lineage (NCBI taxonomy): Bacteria > Bacillati > Bacillota > Bacilli > Caryophanales > Bacillaceae > Bacillus > Bacillus cereus group sp. Bc031. Next base: position 90,660 of record NZ_JAQFUL010000003.1, on the reverse strand, counting down.
AATGGATCAATGATGGGAATTCCAACGCAAATTACGCCGTTTCTATTTTCCGGGCTGTTCTCCCCAATTGGGAAACTAAGAGCTGGTTTTGATCTATTAATGCCAAGATCAAAACCAGTATCTGACCAATCACTCGGGCACTTTTTCAGACATCGCCTCGGAAATGAAGTGGTTGAAAATTTAATAGAACCATTACTATCTGGTATTTATGCAGGGGATATTGATGAAATGAGCTTAATGTCAACATTCCCGCAAATGTATCAAATTGAGCAGAAACATCGCAGTATTTCACTCGGTATGCGTACGCTCGCTCCGAAAGAAGAGAAAGCTGAACCGAAAAAAGGAATCTTCCAAACAGTGAAAACAGGTTTAGAATCTATCGTAGAATCTCTTGAAGCAAAGATGCATGAAGGTACGATAATAAAGGGAACTCGCATTGAAAAAGTTACAAAACAGGGTGATGGCTATACGATTACTCTTAGTAACGGAAAAGAAATAGAAGCGGACGCGGTCGTAGTGGCAAGTTCACATAAAGTATTGCCATCTATGTTTGCACAGTACAAGCAGTTTCGTTTCTTTCGCAACATTCCGTCCACATCAGTTGCGAATGTAGCAATGGCTTTCCCGAAATCAGCCATTCAGCGAGATATTGATGGTACAGGATTTGTTGTCTCTCGAAATAGTGATTACACAATTACAGCATGTACGTGGACGCATAAAAAGTGGCCACATACAACGCCAGAAGGAAAAACGCTTCTTCGATGTTACGTTGGACGACCTGGTGATGAAGCAGTTGTAGAACAAACAGAAGAGGAACTCGTTCAGCTCGTACTAGAAGACTTACGAAAGACGATGGATATTACAGAGAATCCAGAGTTTACAGTCGTAAGCCGTTGGAAAGAAGCAATGCCCCAATATACAGTAGGCCATAACGAGCGAATGAAGAAACTCACAACATTTATGGAGAAAGAGTTGCCAGGTATATACTTGGCAGGTAGTTCTTACGCTGGTTCTGGTCTGCCGGACTGTATTGACCAAGGTGAGAAGGCTGCAAAACGTGTACTCTCTCATTTGGAGAAAGTAATGAATACGGAATTAATCGCACAATAAAGAGAAACGCCTTCAATCATATTGAAGGCGTTTTGTTACTTATTCACCAATAAACATGTATAAGTTATTTGGCTTTATAACGGCATCTCCTGCATAAATAACCCATTCTGTTAAGTCATCAAAATTTAAATGATAACTATTTCCTTCACTCATATCTTCTATAAAATATGGTTCATTAATGAGTATTCCTTGAATAAAGTCTTCTGTAATATGTTGCATTTCAAACCACATATGCTCGCTTTTACCCTCTTCATAGGAAACGCCAAACTTAGCGAGAAAACGAAACTCCTCATTTGATTGTTCAATTTGAAAAATGTTGCTGAAATACCCGAAAGTATTTTTTGCATTGTAAGCCATACGAGCCGTTTCACTATTTGTTTTATAGAACATGAGCCCTGTAGCTTCCTCGTGTTCTTTGAAAAAGCTTTCGATACATTCTTCTGAAGTATCAAATTTGAACAAGAGAACAGATGGCGATTGATGGTATTCATCTCGGTCATCCATCCCGCCTAAGAATGTGTTTTGTGCATCTATTGGTTGTAGCTTCACTTCTTCATCCTCAATTGAAGATAATTGATCTATACTCGTTTTATGCCCAATATAAGATAAACCTTTTTCCCACGGCACAGCTACTGTATGTATAGAACCTTGCTGACTATGTGCGATAACGATAGGCTCATTCATAGGGACTTGTCCATTTTCAACGGCATTATTCGCAAATGTTTGAAAGAGGTCACCAATGCCATAGTAGGAAGGAATGCGATTTGGAATAATTAATTCTATTTCTGTTACGCCCGCTCTTAAAAGGCCGTGTGTATGAAACCAATATTGCGTAGGCTCGCCTTCTTTATCGTCTTCATAAACGGAATGAATAACGTACAAGTCAGGAATGTCAGGTAATAATTCATTTTCAACGTGATATTCAATATAGCTTCTAGATATTACCTTCATTGCTGCACTTAAATCAATTAAAAATAACAAATCTGGCGCAAGGTTCCATAAAAACTGTAACTGCTGGAAAAAGCAGTCCAGCACATCGCCTACAAATAGCGTACGGGTGAAAATTTCAGTACCGAAAGCCGCATCTTCAAAATTACGATCTACGATTGTAGAATCTTGTCTATTGTACAGTTTATATTCTTCTGGGTCATTCGCCTCATCAATATGCAGTTCATACGGTATGACTTTTTCATCGATGTGTAACTCAACAATAAGGCTTGTCTCATCACTATAAACAATTTTTAACTCATCAACTTTAGTAGCGATAGTTTCTAGCCGTTGTTTTAACTTCTCAATTGTAATTCTAGTCGGTATAACAGCAATCATATCTGAAAAATGACGTTCTAATGTTCCATTCATAGCTGCGCGGTATGCTTCTGTTTGTACTTCCATCCAATCACTCCTATTCAAATGAATCCATTTTACATGCCAATTAAATTTCGATATTTCTGTTTTTTCTCTTTCATATTATAAAACGCATTCGTATAAGGTGTAAAATTATTATTTTGTATTATAGTTTGAAAGCTTGTAAATTAAATAAATTTTTTGTAAAACTTGTCGAAATATCATTCTATATAACGAATCATTTGATATGATAGACATGCTGAGAAAATATGAAATAGGGAGAGGGAAATGGCTGTGAAGAAATTGTTAAGTGTCTTTTTATCATTCATACTATTGCTTTCATTTACTGGAACTTTAGTACAAGCAGAAGAAACGACTTCTATGTCAGTAGAAAAAGCAATTCAAGTATTTAAGCAGCAAGGGAAAACGAAGGGGACAGTGGAAGGGTATATCGTCGGATATACGCAAAGTCCTTCGAAATACACGAAAGATCCGGCTAAGTTTGATGATACAAACGTAGCAATTGCTGATTCGCCAAATGAAACGAATCCAGACAAAATCATGCCTGTTCAGTTACCAAAAGGCGATGTGAGAGCGGCAGTAAACGTGAAAGATCATCCTGAAAATATCGGGAAGAAAGTTAGTTTAACAGGGACGCTTGAATTATATTTTAGTAGCCCAGGTTTAAAATCAGTAACAGCTCATAAGTTTCAAGGGGAAGAACAAAACCGTGTTAGTGATGTAGTAGCTTCACCGAATGGAGGAGAAGTTGCGAAAGGAACAGCAGTAACGTTAACAACGAATACAGAAGGAGCAACAATCTACTATACGTTAGATGGCTCTAACCCTACAAATAAAAGCGTTCGTTATAACGGACAAATTGTAGTGAATGAAAATAATGTGATTAAAGCAATTGCAGAGAAAGAAGGGCTTACTTCTTCAGCGATTTCAACATTTTCATTTGTTATCGTAAACAATGAACCAGTTCGTATTCATGATATTCAAGGAAAATCACATCTTTCTCCTTACAACGGGAAGAAAGTATACAATGTGGAAGGCGTTGTAACAGCGCTTGATAAAAATGGTTTTTATATAGAAGATAATCAGCCAGATAATGATCCAGCTACTTCAGAAGGTATGTATGTGTACAAAAAGGATGCGAATGTAGCAGTAGGAGATCTTATTCAAGTTGATGGAGTAGTAGAAGAATATGTTGGACCTGGATATGCAGAAAGGTTTGAAACAGACTTAACGACGACGGAAATTAAAGCGAGCCGCGTTGCTGTAATCGCAAAAGATCAAGTTTTACCAGCACCGATTGTACTTGGAGAAAACGGTGTGAAAATTCCTGATCAAATTATCGATAATGATGCATTTGGTTTATTTGATCCAAATGAAGATGCAATCGATTTTTATGAAAGTATAGAAGGTATGCGCGTTACGATGCCAACGCCAAAAATTATTGCACCTCAGAAAAACGGGAATTTATATGTAACAGTGAAAAATGGCGGAAATAAAGTCGTAACGAAATATGGCACACCTGTATTAGATGAAAATCAATTAAACCCAGAGCGTCTTTCTGTAAAAGTACCTCGTAATTATGTAGCAAAAGTAGGAGATACTTTCACTGGAAATATAACAGGAGTAGTCGGATATGATTACGGTGCGTTCCGCATTGCGCCAATAACGGAATTACCATCTGTAGTAGACGGTGGATTTAAGCAAATAGGAGCAAATATTCAGCCACGTCTTGATAAGTTAACGGTTGCTACATATAATATTGAAAACTTCTCGGCGAATAAAAAAGAAACAACAGATGAAAAAGTAAAAGCGTTAGCGTATTCTATTAAATACAATTTAAAAATGCCGGATATTATCGGTGTAGAGGAAATGCAAGATAATAACGGAACGGTTAATGACGGTACAACAGATGCTTCGTTAAGCGCAAAACGTATCATTGATGCAGTGCTAGAAATTCGCGGGCCAAAGTATGAGTATGTAGAAATTGCTCCGAATAATAATTTAGACGGAGGAGCACCAGGCGCTAACATTCGCGTCGGTTTCTTCTATAACCCATCACGCGTGAAATTAGCAACAGTACCGAAGTTGCTTGATAAAAACGTTGTCCGTATTGGAGACGAAAATCCATTGTTTGAAAGTACACGTAAACCGCTTGCGGCAGAATTTACGTTCCAAGGACAAAATTTAGTTGTTGTTGCAAATCACTTAAACTCAAAAATAGGAGATGCAACACCATTTGGAAAAGTACAGCCGCTCGTATTAAAAAGTGAAGAAAAACGAGTTCAATTAGCACAAGAAGTCAATCATTTCGTACAAGGAATTCAGAAAAAGAACACGAATGCACCAGTTGTTGTGTTAGGGGATATGAACGATTTTGAGTTTGCTAAACCACTAAAAGCACTAGAAGGAACAATCTTGAAAAATATGTTAAACACAGTGCCGAAAGAAAACCGCTACACGTATATTCATGAAGGAAATGCACAAGTGCTAGATCATATTTTAGTAACAAACAACATCGCACCGCACACAATCGTAGATCCAGTACACTTAAACTCAAACATTATGAAAGAACACGGACGTGTAAGTGATCACGACCCAGTACTTGCTCAAATTGATTTGAAGAAGGCATCTTAAAGTAGGGGGCGCTTAGGTAACTAAGCGTTCTTTTATTTGATAAAAATAGATAAGGATAGTGTATAAGCGATTTTTTAGAATGATATAGATTGGTCTTCTGCAGTTTTATGGTAAAATTAATTGAATATTTAGTTTTTGGGGAGGTCAATGATGCAAGCACAACTAAATGGAAAATTAATAAATCAGCTTGCAATTTTTTTTAGTACAATCGTCATGCTTCAATTTGTAGCGGAGGTAATAGGACTTACGCAAAATTTAGATATTACATATAACTTAATACATACAGCAGCATCTTATATAACGTTTAGTTTAGCAGTTATTTTTACTTTAATTGGCGCAAGGAGAGAATTAAGTAAATATGCAATTATTTCATTATGTTTAGTTGTAGGTATTAAAGCGATTTATTTTGTAGGGGGCGTTATTTTATGGGGATTGGCTGGCACGCCATAAAAGGATAGTAAATAAACCTCTAATTTTCAAGATAGTAAGGAAATTAGAGGTTTATTATACTTGAAATGATTTTCTACACCGATCTCTTCTTTGCAATCTTCTTCTATATTTTTTTCTATCCCGCTTTACCCCTCGTATATACATAAGTAAGCTAAAAAGCACATTGCACCGTTAAAATGTACGGTGACATTCCATCCAATGGTTGTTTTGGATCATATAAATGAATTGGTGCTCCGCCTATTGTAGGGAAGACGGTATTTAGCAGGACGTAAGGGATGGAGGTAGCTGCAAATGGAAATAGAAGCGACATATAATCTTTTTGTGACCATGCAGATGCAGCAAGTCCTAAAAGAGCCATTAAACCTGCAAATAAAAAGTTAATTCCAATATATAAAGTAATGTAAATAATGGGAGAAGCCTCATATAAGTTTGCAAACATCCCATTAACATTTATGATGCCTGAACCAGCCGGCGTTTCTCCGTCTGGAATGGTTAATTTGCAAAATAATAAAGATAAGATAAATGGAAGCGTATAAAGAAGTCCGCCGCAAAAGAATGTAACAATATATTTCGTTATTGAATAAGAAAATAAATTAATTCCTTTACTTACAAACTGTTTAAAGCCATCAGATTTATCCGAGTTGTAACTTGTACTAAAGGGAAGGCTCGCAATAATTGGCATTAATAATAAATAAACATCCATTTCATTGTCACGAAATCCAATCCATTTTATATCTGTTGATATAGGTCCGCTTGCAGCGTCCCCTAAATAACGAATGACATAATAATAATGATAAATACAAATAAGAACGAATCCACTAAACATAATAATTAAAGAAACACGATTACAAAAAGCTTGCTTTATATTTAAACGAAGTGCACGCATCATGACTGAAAAAGCCTCCACTGTTTTGATAAAGTGAAACTTTAATCAGTGGGGGCTTCATCCCTCACTGATTATTAGTCTTCACCAATCGGACTTTTATGGACAGCTCGATCCCCACCTAAATTCTTTGCTTTCGCTGAATTTTGAGGTGGGGGTCTCACTGCCCGTTAAAGTCGGATAAACTTGTCTATTTTCTATATTACTATTAAATGTAAAGATTTTCTTGTTTTTTTATTTGATTATTTAAAAAAAGAGAAATTTGTTGTTGGGAAGTAAGGTTTAGCTGTATATCTCAAGAACACCTTTTCCTTTTCTCTTTTCTTCTGATAAACTATGGACAGTATGATACAATTTGACTGGAATTTTTTATACTGGAAATAATAAAAAAGAGAACTTGTATAGAATGTAAGCGTGTGGTAATATCAAAGATGTACTAATTGACTATATTATCCAATTGGTCATTTTTGGAGGTGACGATGTGGCGATAGATCGAAAACGTTCTATTATTGAGGCTGCAACAAAGTCTTTTTCAGCATTCGGTTATAAAGCAACAACGATGGATCAAGTAGCGAAGTTAGCGAATGTAGGAAAAGGGACGATTTATACTTTTTTCAAAAATAAAGAAGAGCTATTTGGCGAGATTATTTCTAATTTAATTACAGAAATGAAGCAAGTTGCAGAAAATGCAATTCGTTCAGATGTTTCATTTTTTGAAAATGTACATAGAGCATTATATAGCATATTAGAATTCAGAAAAGAACATCAGCTCATGATTAAGTTAATTCAAGAAGAGCGCGATATGGGAACGAAAGAAGTACAAGAAGTGATGCAACAAGTAGATGTAGAAATCGTTTCTGTCATTCAATCCTATTTAAAGCTTGCGATTGATAAAGGTGAAATTAGCAAATGTGATCCAGAAATTACAGCATTTATTATGCTTCGCTTATATGTATCGCTTATTTTTGATTGGGAAAAAAATCATGAACCGCTAGAAAAAGAAAAAATTGCAGAATTATTTGAACTTTATTTATTAAAAGGATTGTCAAACTAAGATAATCCTTTTATTTTTATAAAAAAGTGACCAATTGAACAAAACGGTCATATATTTAATTTAGGAGGGATAATAGAAATATTCACTTCATATTAAGAAACAGTTGCATAGTATAAATTCGGGGATAAGGCATATGTATGAATCAGTATAGCCTTTTTGTTTGGGTAAAAATGACCAATTGAACAATTTGGTCATTTAAAAAGGGGGAGAAATGATGAAAGGAAATCAGTTACTTCGTAAAGAGTTCACACAAATTATAAAAAGTAAAAAAATATTAATTCCAATTATCGCGGTTCTATTCGTACCAATTTTATATGCAGGTATGTTTTTATGGGCCTTTTGGGATCCATATAAACAGTTAGATGATTTACCAGTGGCGGTAGTTAATTTAGATAAAGGTGCAGTATTCGATGGAAAACCAATTGAGGTCGGAAAAGGGCTCGTTGATAATTTAAAAGATAATAGCAGTTTTAAATGGGAATTTGTAAGTGAAAAAGAAGCGAAAAAAGGAATGGAAGGCAGAAAGTATTACATGTTAGTACGCATTCCAGATGACTTCTCAAGTAACGCTACAACATTATTAAAAGATGAACCGAAACCATTAAACTTAGAATACATTCCAAACGAAAGCTTAAACTTCTTATCTTCCCAAATTGGCGGAACAGCCATTGAAAAAATTAAAGGTGAAGTAGCAAGTACGTTAACGAAAACATATGCAGAGAAAATGTTTGATTCCATTCAAGACGTCTCAAAAGGACTAGCAGATGGGGCGGAAGGTGCAAGTAAACTACATGACGGATCAAGTGAGTTGCATGATGGTTCAAGTAAAGTAACGGATGGACTTCATACACTTCAAGGAAAGTCTGGGGAGATGAAGGATGGAGTAGGGAAACTAGCAGATGGATCTAATAAATTAGTAGATGGGTCAGGGAAAGTGACAGCAGGTTTAAATACGTTAAATAGCAAAACGGGTGAGATGCAGGTAGGTATAGGGAAATTACAGGATGGCTCTCAGAAAGTAACAGTAGGTTTGAATACGTTAAATAGCAAAACGGGTGAGATGCAGGTAGGTATAGAGAAATTACAAGATGGCTCTCAGAAAGTAACAGCAGGTTTGAATACGTTAAATGGAAAAACGGATGAAATGAAAAAAGGAATTGACGAATTACGTGATGGATCTGAGCAAGTGACTGGTGGTTTGAACAAATTGGTAAGTAAATCTGGCGAATTAAAAGCAGGAACAACCGATCTATCAAATGGTATGGGAAAAGTTGTTGAGGGACAAAGCCAATTAGAGAAATGGTCTCAAGGGATTCAAAAGGGATTGCAGGAGTTAAATAGTAACGTACAAAACTCTATTGCAGGTTTAGAGGAAATGCAGTCAAAAGCTCCTTCTACATTAAATAAGGTAAATGAGAAAATAAATGAGGCTGGAGAAAAAGTAAATCAGTTAAATGAATTCACGCAATCAACAGCAGAGGATGCACAAACTGCAGCGCAAGATGTAGCAAATTTGCAAAAGCAAATCGAGAGTTTACCAAAAGAATATCAAGATCAGTTGCAACCCTTTATAACAAGTGCGGCAAAAAGTACAGCGACAGTGCAACAAAAAGCTGTTGGAGTTGCAGGTGGAACAAATAAATTAAATGCAGAAGTAAAACAATTAAAAGGTGAAATACAACAAACGACAAGTGGAGTACAAAGCGAATTACCAAATCCAAAACGGGTGAAAGCTTTAACGGAGGGTATTGAGAAACTAACGAATGAACAAGCGAAATTTGTTAGTACGTTTCAGGATTTTGGTGAAGGGTTAGGAGATACAAAAAGAGGTGCTGATAAATTAAAAGAGGGATCAGTTCAATTAATTGATGGCGCAACTCAATTACAAAGTGGATCTGGAAAAGTGACAATAGGATTAGGGAAATTATCTGTAGGAGCAAACCAAATGACAGGTGGTGTAACTCAATTAGTAGATGGCTCTGGTCAAGTGACAGGCGGTTTAGGCGAATTATCTACAGGAGCAAACCAAATGGCAGGTGGTGTAAATCAACTAGCAGATGGCTCAAGCCAAGTAACAGGCGGTTTAGGTACATTATCTGTAGGAGCAAACCAAATGGCAGGTGGTGTAAATCAACTAGCAGATGGCTCTGGTCAAGTAACAACTGGCATAGGTACGCTAAATGGTGGTCTAAATAAAATGTCAACCGGCTCAACCCAGCTAATCGACGGCGTTAATAAACTAGCAGACGGTTCCGGGAAAGTAACGGATGGCCTTGTAAAAGTAAACGACGGTTCAGGTGAACTTGCTGAGAAACTTGGCGAAGGGGCAGAGAAAACTGGTGAAGTAAAAGGAACGGATAAAACGTATGATATGTTTGCAAGTCCTGTAAAAGTGAAGACGGAGAAAATGGCGGAAGTTCCAAACTACGGAACTGGATTTACACCGTATTTCTTATCACTCGGTTTATTTGTTGGGGCATTACTATTATCAATCGTATATCCATTACGTGATACAGTGGGTGTTCCAAAATCAGGATTTAGCTGGTTTATTAGTAAGTTCGGCGTTTTACTATCAGTCGGTATTATTCAAGCAGTAGTAGCTGATGTCATATTATTGTTTGGATTAGGTGTAGAAGTACAAAGTATTCCGTATTTCATACTCTTTAGCATTGTTACAAGTTTAGCGTTTATCGCATTAATTCAATGTTTAGTAACAGCATTCGGTGATGCAGGGCGTTTCATCGCCATCATCACATTAATTATTCAGCTTACAACAAGTGCTGGAACATTCCCACTAGAATTGATTCCGAAGTTTTTACAACCATTCAATGCTTGGCTACCGATGACATACTCTGTATCAGGGCTGAAAGCAGTCGTATCAAGCGGAGACTTTAACTTCATGTGGCAAAACATAGGAATACTCATGATCTTTATCGTTGTGTTATCACTTGGAACAATTGCTTCATTAACTTGGATGCACAAACGACAGTTTAAAAATATTGCTGAAAATCAATCGGTTGAAGCGTAGAAAAAAGCACCTTTTTGGTGCTTTTTTATTGTAATGCAGGGCATCTTTTTTGTAGTTCGGATATGAATCTGTCTAAAAACTATAGAAACGAAAGAAAAGGAATTACAACAATTTAAAGAGAAAACTAGAATAGAGGAGCTGATATGATGAAAGGAAAGCTTACTTATTATTTTATCTTAAATCCGCTAATCATCTTTCTTGTTTACGCCCTTTCACCTATCTTGTTTCATAAAGAAAAATATATAAATATGAAAGATGCACTAGGAATACTTGTAGTTTACTATGTGCTTATTAGCGGGTATTACTTTATGGATGTTGTAAGTAAAAGAATGAAGAAAAACGGTAAAGAAAAATAAAGAGTTTTATTACATAAAAACCGATGGAGGATAACAAAATGACCGAAAATGAAATCAAATTCAGAGATACAACTATTCGTAACTTTTTTGATAAAGAGGACCGCCTAAAATCAATTCCAGGTCAAAAGAAGAAAAAACTAGTATTGTTAGAGTATTTAATTAGCAAGTTAAATGCGGAGAATCAGTATACGGAAAAAGAAATCAATGCATTCATCAAACAATATCATGACGATTTTTGTACGATTAGACGCGAGTTTATTGTGCAGGGGTTTATGGACAGAGAGGATAATATGTACCGTATAAATGGGAGAGAAATGTGGACGAAGTGGGAGGAGTTAAAATAAAAAGCTCTGTTATGGAAAACAGAGCTTTTTATTATTTATTCGGATGTAAAATTTTAAAATCGTAGGCGTAAATGGATTTACCACCTTTAACAGATGTAATAATTTGATCCATATCTTTAATTTTAGTAGTTTTAATTTTTTTACCGGTTGTTAGAGAGTATGTTTCTATAGAATATTTATGTTCTTGCTTTTCATTATAACGTAATACATATAATTGATCGTTTTCAAAATATGTTTGTTCATTATATCTAACGCCATCCGTTACATGGTAATCAATTTTGAATTTAGGATTGACTGCATTTGTTTCGGTATTAAAAGTTATGACCTCACCTAGTCCATTTATAAAAAATAGTTCATTGTTATGTAGATAAGCGGAATTATTTTTTGTAAATGGTATGGAAGCTGTGGAATTCTCCTCGGAAGAAAGTAAAATTAAATCTTGTTTTAATGATTTTTTATCAATGCGTAATAAATATACTTTGCCTTTAATGGAGTTATCGTTCTCAATTAAAATCGTATAATAAAAATTTGAGTCACTTAAAATAGATGAGTAACTAGAATACGACATGTTTTTATTAAGATTAATTGTTGTAACATCTTCAAGGTGCATAGTTGAATCATTAAATAGTAATTTTTTTAAACTATGCTCATTTTTATCTATATCTTGAGTTAAGACTAAGACTTCATCTGTATTGACGCCAGAGCTAATAAGATAATGAGGAATATTTCCTTTATGAATCTGTTTTTGATTACCAAAAATTACATTCGAATCATAATTTCCAGTAGATGAGTTACTACCTGAATTGTAAATGTTAACAAATAAGCCTTGTTTTTTTAAATATATCCTTTGATCTCCTGTATGTTGGTATTTCATTTTAAAATTTTTAAAATCATCTCCAATAAATTTAATATTATCTTTACTTTCTAGTACGATTTCTTTTTTGTTATCAGATACACCTATTCCTCCGAGTTCTAAACCATTCATTTTATATCCATGTGCTTTTGCATTTTTATCGATGAATATCGCATAACTAATCCCGTTGCCATCCATATCTTGATCGGCAGTCGAAGAGAGATATATAACAGCTTGTTTATCTTTCAAAAAATCTTTTTTCTCAATATCTTCTTCAGATATTGAATTTACATTATTGTTTTTAAAGAAGAAAAAGTAGATGAGTGCTACAATTAAAATTATGCTTAGAATAAGAACGATTATTTTTTTCACTGTTATGAGCTCCTTTTATAAGAAGAAGTGCAACAAATATAGTTGTTGCACTTTTTCTTCAGTATTAAATATTACGAATTGTTGAGGTTTGTTTTGCGTCACGAACATCCCGTGGATATACACCAGCACCGCCATCTTTATCTAAATCTAGTCCGCCATGAAGTTGATAAGCAGACCAAATTAGTTTAGAACAGTTTTTAGCCCCATAATGTGTTGTACTTCTATTTGTAGCAAAATTATAAGAATATGAATCTTTACCTACACGATCTTTTGCCCACCATGCCGCATCATTTTTGTTTTGCCAAGATGTATTTACGGATTTTACTACCGCATCTCCTTTATCTACTTTACGGGATGTAGTACTAATTGTACGAACGCCATCACCTGGTACAGATTCTACAATTGTATTTGAACTATAATACATACCAACATGTCCATGATTTAAGTATGCAGTGTATGAACCAGTATAGAAGAAATCCCCCATATTGCTGTTCCCAACTGAAACTGTACCACCACTAGCTCCTAAAGTATTCATTTTTTTACTTGCTTCTTTTTTGCCTTGTTCTTCATCTGCTTTTAGCTCTTTATAAATCTGTTCAGAAACAGCTTCTTTTGTATTCCCAGTGTTGTTTGCTAATTCATTAATACTAGATATTAGCTCTTGTGTACTTACATCGGGCTGCATTTTTTTGATTTCATTTAAGTAAGGTAAATCATCACTTTTTGCCAGAGAAGCAGTAGGTACAATCACAGTAGAAGCTAGTAACCCCATTGTTAATGTTAATGCATGTAGCTTTTTCATAATCCATCCCCTTTGTGCAATTTATTTTTTCTGGGAATTTTACCTGTATTTTATTTAAATGGTAAAATTATCCTTAATGATAAGTGATAGTTTTATAGCTGTAAATCGTATTTTAGTAATTAATTGTTGAGAAAGTTTGGCTTGTAATAGGTTTGAAAAATAAGATTATTATGTTTTTAAGTGTAGATAAATTATATGGAAATGTATAATACAGTTTGTGTGAATATTTGTCTAAGGAATAAAAGGAGGGAATGATTATGGCGGGCTTTATAAAAATTATTCTTTAGTCGTACCATTTGTTATAATACGTGATATTCGTAATTTGTTATATTCCCTACGTTTTTTTGTTGAGAAATAAAAATAGTACTTTATTTGAACTTTCACTTTCAGTAATGTATATAATTGTCTCAATTCAGTTTTTCAACGAGGGTTCTTACAAAGTAGTAGTTTACTTTGTATAGTTCCATTTTAATAGTCATGATTAAAAAGATGGCCAGGTAAATATCTGAGCCATCTTTAAAACATTTTATTCTTCCTCCCACTATATTGGTGGGAGGATTCCATTTTCCCTTTATGAGAAATTATGAAATTGCGTTCTCTAATCGCTCTTTCTGACGAAGATGATGTGCAAAATGCATAGAAATAAGTTGAAACCATTCTGCTGCATGTAAGTAACCAAGCCCAGGATGTTCGACTTTACAATCACTTGGGATAGAAGAAAGTGTTGGCTCAATGTCTTTAACAATTGTAATTAATTCTAGAAGCTGTTTCTGGATGTCTTCTTTATTAGAGGGATTTTCAGGTGTATATCCAGGATGATTTGGTACTTTGATTTGTATATCCGGGAAAGCACCAAGTTTATATACTTTTTCACCCATGTCCGTTTTCTTGTTAGTTGCTGATGGTGTTTCAGTTTTACATTTCGCAATTGCATCTAACTGCATATATGTAGAGGCAATTAAATGACTATACATTTGACCGAGGGACCATTCTTCGCTAGACGGCTTCGTCCTAAATTGTTCTATAGAGTACCTTTCTAATTCCTCTATGTAATACGTTGCTAATTCCTCAAATTTCTTCATATTGTTAACCCCTTTTTATAAAAATGTATTTGCTAATACCTAATATAAAGGATGGCTACTGACAACATTATGTCAGTAGTGAAATTAAAGTTTTAACATTTTTTTTGCTTCATCACGGATTTTCTCAGAAAGAATTTTTGGCTCAAGTACTTGCACTTGGCTCCCCCAGCTAAATACCCATTGAAATACTTCGTCTATGTTTCTTGATTTCAAAAAAACGTGAAAACTGTTATCTCTATGCTCGTATGAATCTATAAAAAAGTAGCGGGACTCAATAATCTTATGTGCAATATGAGATGGAAACAATAAATGAACCGTAACAGTCCGATTGCTTTCAGGTTTATAGTTTTGTAAAGAAAAATCTTTCGGCTTTGTAAAGAATTCTTGTTCTTGCTGTAATGTATCCATTCGATCTAAACGAAAATTGCGTATTTGTTTTCGAAGTAAACAGTGGGCAACGATGTACCAAATTCCTGAAATATTGACTAAGCCATAAGGATGAACGGTCCGCTTTATTTTTGTAGTTTCTCTCGGTTTCCGATAAGAAAAAGAGATAGCTTGTTCTTTTTGAATAGATTCTTGCAATAGAAGAAGTTGATTTTCTAGTTTTTCTTGTTCAGATTGCTGATGTGAAAATATAGGAGAAAGGAAACGAAAAGTTTCTCGTAATTCCTGGGCTTTCTTTTGTTGATCAGCAGGGAGAACAATTTCAAGTTTCTCTTTTGCTGATCGTGCATGTACAGAAAAAGAAGAAGTGAAAGTTTTCTCGATATAATCACCGCCTAGTAAAAGAGTAACAGCCTCTTCAGGCGTAAGCTGAATGGGGGGCAAGAAATAACCATCCATTAATGAATAACCGTGACCAGGCATTGAATAAATAGGAACACCCGATTCGTTAA
The DNA here is from genome assembly GCF_027716265.1 of Bacillus cereus group sp. Bc031. Taxonomy (NCBI): domain Bacteria; kingdom Bacillati; phylum Bacillota; class Bacilli; order Caryophanales; family Bacillaceae; genus Bacillus; species Bacillus cereus group sp. Bc031. The sequence continues at coordinate 75,428 of NZ_JAQFUL010000003.1, read as the reverse complement.
GTGCATCCATATCTCGATAAATCGTTCTTATACTTGTCTCAAATTTTTCCGCTAAGCTTTGTGCTGTAACAGTTTGTCTTCTTTGTAATTCAATTAATATAGCTAATAAACGATCGGTCCGATTCATGAAATATCTCCTTTTATCTTTAATAAATATGCCTCCTGTAAACTTCTAAAAGTAATATAAAATCCCCTCCCATTAACATACTTTTCCCTATGTATAATATTAATATAGTAAAATCATAAGAAGCCGTATTGCAGTTTCCAATAATATACTATATAATCAATTTAAGAAAACGTTTTCATGCAAAGGGGGAGAATTTCGTGTCGACTATAGAGGACGTGGCGAAATTAGCGGGGTTATCAAGGACAACGGTTTCTAGGGTGATTAATAATCATCCATATGTTTCAGATGAGAAGAAAAAAAGGGTTCAATTAGCAATGAAGCATTTAGGCTTCGTTCCTAATTCTGCGGCGAGAAGGCTTCGTAAACAAAAAACGGAAACAATTGCGGTGCTAGTTCCAAGGATTACAAATCCTTTCTTCAGTAGATTTATTGAAGCAATCGAGATTGCTGCTTCTGAACATAAATATAAACTGATTATTTGTCAAACAAGATATTTACCGGAAAAAGAGATGGAGTATTTACAATTATTATCTACGAAACAAGTAGATGGGATTATTCTATGTTCACTAGAAAATCCGTGGGAAGATGTAGAGCCATACTTACAACACGGTCCAATCGTGTTATGTAATGAATATATTGAGGAAGCAAATATTCCAACAGTGAAGTTTGATCATGCGCAAGGAGCATACATAGCTGCTAAGCATGTGTTAGAACAAGGATATCGTAATCTTATTTTTTGCCGTGGTAACGAAACCAAAGTGGTTAGCCAACAGCGAAAAATGGGCTTTTTACGTGCAATAACGGAGAAGAGCCGCCAAGTAGAAGCGATTGATTTTCTTGAAAACGCTTTCTCTTGGGGAGATGGAAAACGAATATTCCATGAAGTATTAAAGGACAAAAAAAATCCTACCGCGATTTTGGCAGGAGGCGATGAGGTAGCAGCTGGAATTATTTCAGAGGCGAAACGCCATGACTGGACCATTCCAGATGATCTCGCTGTTATCGGTTTTGATAATCAAATTTTATCACAGATTACAGAGCCAGGTATTACGACAATTGAACAGCCAATCGATGAGATGGCCCGAAAAGTTGTCGACCTGATGATGGATAAAATCCATACGAAAAATTATCGAAAAAAAGAATTGTATGAGTTTGAACTGGAGCTCTTGGTGAAAGGTTCAACGATGAAGGATACGATGTTATTAGCCTAGTAGACTATGTCTGCTAGGTTTTTTTCTGTTCACAAACTACTATTCTTCGTGAACGCAGTCATCACATTTGTTATGGTATGCTTCGTGTTGCTCATCAATTTCTTTCCCACAGTGCGCACAAGTTTTCGTCGGTAAATTTCTGAAAAACTCCATTGGTTGATCGATCATGTCAATCCCTCCATTTCCATTTCTTACTATCATTGTATTAGTACAAAAAAACAAAAGTCAACAACTGTTTTATAACAAAATTGAAAATTAATGAAAAAGTTTAGGAAATGGATTATAGTTAACAATGTAGAATGTAAGTGAAACATGCATTTCTACTCGGTTTTAGAAAGGATGGATACATATGAAAATGACTGTTGTCGGCTTTTGGGGCGGCTTTCCAGAAGCGGGAGAAGCAACGTCGGGGTATTTGTTTGAACACGATGGTTTTCGTTTACTTGTAGACTGTGGTAGTGGTGTACTAGCACAGCTTCAAAAATATATAACACCATCTGATATAGATGCAGTTGTACTTTCGCACTATCATCACGATCATGTTGCAGACATTGGGGTATTGCAATATGCGAGACTAATTACGAGTGCGACAAAGGGACAACTACCGGAACTACCAATATACGGTCATACGTTTGATGAGAGTGGATTCCAGTCTTTAACGCATGAACCGCATACGAAAGGAATCGCGTACAATCCAGAAGAAACACTTCAAGTTGGACCGTTCTGATTTCATTCTTAAAAACTGTTCATCCTGTTACATGCTTTGCGATGCGTATTACAGCAGGTAATGACGCTGTAGTATATAGCGCAGATTCCAGTTATATTCCTGAATTTATTCCATTCACAAAAGATGCTGATCTTTTCATTTGTGAGTGTAATATGTATGCACATCAAGAGGCTGCAAAAGCAGGGCATATGAATAGTACAGAAGTAGCAAGTATTGCGAAAGATGCGAATGTAAAAGAACTTTTATTAACGCACTTACCGCATACAGGCAATCCAGCTGATTTAGTAACAGAAGCAAAACAAATTTTCAGTGGCCATATTACGCTAGCGCATAGTGGCTACGTATGGAACTCATGAGGTGATACGATGTTATTTATTGATAATAAAGGGATTACAGATCCTAGAATAAACTTAGCGATTGAAGAATATTGTGTGAAGAATTTAGATATTAACGAAACATATTTACTTTTCTACATTAATGAACCTTCGATTATCATTGGTAAAAACCAAAACACAGTAGAAGAAATTAATGCAGATTACGTAAAAGAAAAAGGTATTCATGTCGTTCGTCGTCTATCAGGCGGAGGCGCAGTATATCATGATTTAGGAAACTTAAACTTCAGTTTTATTACGAAAGATGATGGAGACAGTTTCAGCAACTTCAAAAAATTCACAGAGCCTGTAACGAAAGCGCTTGGTAAATTAGGCGTAAATGCAGAACTAAGTGGTCGTAACGACATTTTAGCTGAAGGCAGAAAAATTTCAGGTAACGCGCAGTTCTCAACGAAAGGTCGTATGTTCAGTCACGGTACGTTACTATTTGACTCTGAAATCGATCACGTCGTATCAGCACTGAAAGTAAAAATGGATAAGATCCAATCCAAAGGAATTAAATCAATCCGTAGCCGCGTTGCGAACATTACAGAGTTCCTAAACGAAGAAATGACGACAGAAGAGTTTAGACAACTTCTTCTAGAAACAATTTTCGAAGGAGAAACAGAAATTCCAACGTATGAATTAACAGAAGAGGATTGGAAAGAAATCCATAAACTTTCTGAAGAGCGCTACCGCAATTGGGACTGGAACTACGGAAAATCTCCGAAGTTCAACTTACAACATTCACACCGCTTCCCAGTTGGACAAGTTGACGTTCGTCTTGAAGTGAAAAAAGGAACAGTAACAGAATGTAAAATTTACGGTGACTTCTTCGGTTCACTAGATGTGCATGATATTGAAGAACGTCTAACAGGCGTACAATTTGATAAAGATGCATTCACTGCAGCTTTAGAAGGCGTAGATATCGCACGTTACTTCGGTAATATTACAACAGAAGATTTCTTACATTTGTTCTTCTAAAAATAAGGGGGGCTGCCGTAAAGGCAGCCTCTTTCTTTTTGCGTAGATTGTCGCGTTTTGTCGGTAAGTCGATATATTTTAAAAATCGCTGATATATTTCGAGTTGCGGTCGATATATTTGGAAAATCGCTGATATATTTCGAGTTGCGCTGATATATCTGAAAAATCGCCGATATAATTTTATATACGATAAAATCACAGGACATCTGCCTCTTATAAAAGAATATACATATTCAAAAGGAGGCGGATCGAAATGAAAAGAGTAATGTACGTTGTATTATTGCTCAGCTTCGTTATTGGAATAGCAGCTTGTAACGATGAAACGTCCTCAAGTCGCATACTTTTATCGATCGGAAAACCAGCGAAAGATAATGTTATATATTTTACGCATACAGATAACAGACGAAAGATACAGGAAATACAAGACATGTTTCAAAATAAGAAGTGGAAAAGAAATGAAACATTCAGCACTGTTAATAAGACACCAGATGTCGTCTTTTCAATAGATGAAGACAATGCAGGGTTACCGGCACTATATGTTACGGTGTATTTTCATGAAGATGGAGCGGACGCGATTAACTTGTTTGGAGAGCATACGACGTTAAATAAAGAGGAACTTACTAAACTTAGAGAAAAGATGAGTGCATATTATCCTAAAATGATTTTTGGTCTAGTTTCATAAATTACTTGCAAATAAAATTCCCTTATCCTTCCAAAGTAAATGAAGAGGAGGTGATCTGTTTATATGCAGTTAATGGAATAACACTTGCCACTTTAATTTTCTTTTAATATAATTAATTTAGAATTTTTAAATATTCTAAATTTTATAAAGGTGGGGTTTGTGTGAATCTCGTTCAATCTTTGGCTGAAACGGCGAAAAAGAAGGGGGATAAACCGGCTTATATATTTATGGATCAGTCGGTCTCATATGACCAATTAAACAAAATGGTCACAAGGTTTTCTAGCAATTTAGCAGAAATGGGCATTGGAAAAGGGGACAATGTTGCATTAGTTGTTGGAAATTCACCACATTTTTTGGTCGGTTTATACGGAACAATGAAAGCGGGAGCAACTGTTATTCCAGTTAATCCAATTTATACAGCAGACGAAATGCATTACATTTTACAAAATGGAGATGTAAAAACAATTATCGTACTCGACGTCCTTCTACCTGTTATACAATCTCTTACAACAAGACTTCCTTCACTTGAAAACATCATCATATGCGAAACCTCATCAGATTTTAACCATACAGAAACCGAAAAAATGAAAACGTTTACTACAATGATAGGGGCTGGAGATGTAACTTACGAAGGCCCAGAACTAGATGAAGAAGATGTAGCGGTTATTCTATACACTTCGGGCACAACTGGAAAACCGAAAGGCGCTATGTTAACGCATAAAAATTTATATAGTAATGCGAGCGATGTGGCGTCGTATTTACAATATACGGCTGATGATCGCGTCGTTGCGGCACTGCCAATGTTCCACGTATTCTGTTTAACAGTGGCGGTCAATGCACCGATTGTGAACGGGGCAACGATTTTAATGTTACCGAAATTTAGCCCGAAAGAAGTATTCCGTATTTGCCGCACGTACGAACCGACGATTTTTGCCGGTGTACCGACAATGTACAATTACTTATATTTATTCGAAGAAGCGAGCGCAGAAGATGTGAAGACGCTTCGTCTTTGTATTTCAGGTGGTGCTTCAATGCCTGTTGCTCTTCTACAAAACTTTGAAAAACGTTTTGACGTTATCGTTTCAGAAGGATACGGTTTATCAGAAGCATCACCAGTTACTTGTTTTAACCCGCTTGATCGTCCGCGTAAGCCAGGATCAATCGGTACAAATATTTGGCATGTAGAAAATAAAATTGTAAATGAACTTGGGGAAGAAGTACCAGTCGGGGCAGTTGGGGAATTAATTGTTCGCGGACCTAACGTTATGAAAGGATATTATAACGCACCAGAAGATACAGCTGCGACATTAAAGGACGGCTGGCTGTATACAGGAGACTTAGCGAAAATGGATGAAGAAGGTTACTTCTATATCGTTGATCGCAAAAAGGATATCGTCTTAGTTGGCGGCTATAACGTATATCCTCGTGAAGTAGAGGAAGTATTGTACATGCACGAATCAGTGGCGGAAGTTGTCGTAATCGGTGTTCCTGATGAAAACTTAGGAGAAGCAGTGCGAGCGTACGTCGTTCTGAAACAAACGAACGTAACAGAAGAAGAACTTATGCATTACTGTGCGTTACATTTAGCAAAATATAAAGTACCAAAGAGTATTGAATTTTTAACAGAACTGCCGAAGAATACGACAGGCAAGTTGCTGAGAAGAGCTTTGAGAGAAAAAGCGATGCAAGTTTAAATATAGGGGCAACCATCTTTATGAAGATGGTTGCCTTTCTATTTTTTAGCATTGGTTAAGCTATGGTGCCATATATTTAAACCGTAATATGACTAATAAGGAGGAGATATAAGTGGAGCAGAAGGAATTACGTTTGCGGCGAGTACAATATCTTATATGTGACATTATGGATGAAATGAATACGGAAAGTGAGAAGAAAAACTTAGAGGTTTTGCAGCAAGTCATTGATCATCTTTCAGGAGCGATAGGTGATTTAGTTGATCCATCAAGCTCTTATTCTATTGATTATTTAGAACGAAAAGTTCATACGGCGCATTATTTACTTTTTAATAACGAGCGGAAGGCGTACTTATGTAGAAAATAATAGTATTATTTTTATTTGACATTGATAATCATTATCAATGTGATGGTTATGTTGGATATATTTATATAAAGGGAGATGTCATATTGATAATGATTAAGAAAAAATATATGAATGCATTTGTTATAGCAGCAACGTTAGCAGTTCCATTTAGCGGTAGTAGAAATGAAAGCAGCTAGCAAATTAGCAGATGGCACGTATGACGTTATTTTAAAGACTTATAAAGATCAAACGAATGATACATCTGTTGCGTCTACATATTTAAAAAATGCAAAAGTAACCATTCAAGGTGATAAAAAAATCGTTACGTTAACAGTTCAAGATAGTAGCTATTTCCAGTATCTTAGAGTAGAAGATACGAATAAAGTAGGGACATTCCATGATGTAAAAGTAATTTCCGAAGATAAAGCAAATAACGGTACGAAAGTTGTTCAATTTGAAATTGATGAGTTTTCGAAAAAATATAATATGCAAATGCATATATTAATTCCAGCAATTAAATATGATCATACATATCAAGTACAGTTTGAAATCGATGCGAGTGCAATTGAACAGAAGCCTAAATTCTCTGACGTACCAACTTGGGCACAAGAATCAGTTCAATATTTAGTAGATAAAGAAGCAGTACACGGTAAGCCAGATGGTACATTTGCACCAGCTGAAAATATTGATCGTAGTTCCGCTGCAAAAATAGTAGCAACTGTTTTACGGTTAGAAATTCAGAAAGATGCAAAGCCATCATTCCCTGATGCACAAAATCACTGGGCAACGCCGTATATCGCTGCTGTTGAAAAAGCAGGTATTGTAAAAGGTGATGAGAAGGGAAACTTTAATCCGGGCGGGTTAATTAACCGTGCATCAATGGCTTCTATGTTAGTAAATGCATATAAATTAGAAAGAAATGAAAATATAAAACTACCGAAAGAATTTGCTGACTTAAACAATCATTGGGGTGCGAAGTATGCCAATATTTTAATCCAAGAAAAGATTTCAATTGGAACAGATAATGGCTGGGCTCCAAATAAAGCGGTAAGTCGTGCGGAAGCAGCACAATTTATTGCGAAGGCGGATAAGTTGAAATAAAGTACCAATATTAGCTTTAAGTAGAAAGGCACATGAATCTTTCCATAAAGTGAAAAAAAGTCTGTTTATGTTGCCGAAAGAACTAAAGGAGTTTTTTATTTCAATAAAAAACCGAACCACCACCTAAGTGACGGTTCGGTTTTCTTTATTTTTTCTCTACTAATTTTTTATTCTTCCAATCTAGTGTAAACGATTTATTAAATGTTTTTTGATCAACGTCTTTTACGTTGTTTCCAACCCAGTTTGCAGTTCCGAATGTGTAGCCTGGACGAAGTTGGTAGTCGTCGGCATGTTTTGTATAAGCGACTTGTAGGTTAGATTGGTCTGTATTTTTTTCAGAGATAACAACAGCGATCATACCAGGAGAGAAACCACTATTTGTTAGCGCTGGAAGTTGATCCATCGGTATTAAATTACCTTTTGCATCAGATTCATATAAGTATGTGCGAGAGTACATGAACAGTTGGTTTCCATATAAAGAATGGTAGGAATCACGTGTGTAAATACCCCAGTTTTGATTGTTATATCCGTTAAAGAATACGTTCCATTTTACGTTTTTATTTGTTTGGTCAATTAAGTTTGTTTTATAACTAGTTTGTTTATAGCTTACAGAATCAGACCAAGTTACTTGGCCAGTTGCACCCGCTTCAGCGCTAGGTCCATTTGGCGTTGCAGAAGCTTTAACAGAACCGCCAAGTTGATAAGATACACTAGAGGTTACAGTCGTTTCTTCTACAGCATTTGTAGGTGCTACGTTAAAGAAACGAGCGCTGTTATCTTGAAGATTAAAGGCAATATCATATTGTGAGGGATAGCGTAATGTTGCACTAGCGCCAGGGATTGGGTAGTTATCAATAGGCGCACTACTTATAGTAGGATTTGCTTTTAGAAAACTACCAGTTGTATTAATAACGGCAATCTGTTTATCAGCGCTTGGATCATCGATGAAAGTTACCTTTAAAGACATTGTCATATTATCAGTTTGATCATTATTAAATGTATTATAGCTCGTATGTGTTTTTGCATTTTGTCCGATATCTGTTACAACTTGTGACGTCGTTTGGGCGTAAGCAGCAGGTGTTGAAAGCACTAAAGCGCTACTAGCAAAAACAGCGGATAATGCTAAACATTTTAAATATGTTTTAGAACGTTTCATACAATCACTTCCTTTTATTTTTGTCGATATATGTCGTATTTCATTTATATCGTAACATGAAAATAAAACAGAAGGGATGGTTATGCATAATTACATAGGTGAGTTTTGGATAATGAAATTTTATGAGTCTTTATCAAGGGAATCGCCGCTGTATTGTTTATATACTCCTCCTCATCAACTCTCCAATTTGCGTCGTAACAAACGCAATAACACTAAACAGTTAGAGGTTTTTATTGTGAAGGTCATTGTGCTTAATATTTACGCTATAAGTGCATAACAAGTTATAATAGAAGAAATCAATAAGGAGGCTAGTTGTGAAGAATCTTCGTTATCTCAATATATTTACGATATTAATTATATACACACTACTTATGCTCTACATAGGCTGGAACGGCTGGGTTTGGCTTCATGCCGTATTTGGCTGGGAGTCTTGGGGATATTACGCTTTCGTTGTTGGCTTCATTTCCTATGCGTACATTCTCGTGCAAGTGTTTAAGTTTTTGCCATTTCTACGAACGATAGGTTCGATTTGGTTTGCGGTTATACAATACGCGCTTATGTTATTGCCGTTAGCTAATATTACAGTCTTTCTTTTACAGTTTGTAGTAGAGAAAGAAGCGGCAATTATTTGGACAGGGGCAGCTGTGTTAGCTGCATTTATTTTTATCTTTGCGTACGGAGTATTTAATGCATATAGCCCGGTAGTAAGAAAGTATGAGGTGCACATTCCGAAAAAAGTAGAGGGACGTAAAAGCTTACGCATTGCGATGGCTTCTGATATGCATTTCGGTAAATTATCTGGCGTTTCGCATTTGAAAAGGCTTGTTCGTCATGTAAATGAAATGGAGCCGGATATTATTTTACTGCCAGGTGATATTATCGATGATCATCCAGGTGTGTTCATTCAAAAAAATATGGGACATATTATGAAACAAATGAAAGCTCCACTAGGCGTATATGGTGTGTTAGGAAATCACGAATATTACGGGCGAGCAGTTCCAGAATTCCTGCAAGAGATGGATAAGATCGATATTCGCATTTTATTAGATGAAGTAATTACAATTGAAGATCAGTTTTATCTCGTTGGAAGAAGAGATAAAACAGAGCGAGATCGCCAAAGCTTTGAAAAACTTATGAGTACAGTAGATAAATCCATGCCAGTTATCGCAATGGATCACCAACCATTTGAGTTGAAACAAGCAGCGGATGCTGGCGTAGATTTACTATTATCTGGTCACACGCACCGCGGACAAATGGCACCGAATCATATTGTAACTAGAAGAATGTACGAACTAGACTGGGGATACGCACAAAAAGGTGCATTCCACGCAATTGTTTCTTCTGGTTTCGGATTTTGGGGGCCACCATTAAGACTTGGAAGTAGGTCGGAGATTGTACAGGTGGAGGTTACGTTTGAATAAGTGTATGTAATAGAGAGCTAATGGCTCTCTATTTTTACAAATAAAAAAGGCTCCATATAAGGAGCACTCAATAAAAATAAATGAATTAAAACAAATAACAGACATGTATAATATACAATACTTATAATCTAAAATCAATATATTTGAATTTAATATTTTATTGGTGTCGATTTCATAAAAGAGTTACGATTATAAGATAAAGGGGGATTATAAGTGATCATATCAGATGTGCTATACGGAGAATTTGAAGTGGATCCAGTAGTAGAAGAATTAATTGTAAGTAAGTCTGTGCAAAGGTTAAAAGGTATTCATCAAACTGGCGCAAGCTATTTAATAAATGAGGAATGGAATGTAACGCGCTTTGATCATTCAGTTGGCGTTATGTTGTTAATTAAGAAACTCGGTGGCTCAGTAGAGGAACAAATTGCTGGTTTACTGCACGACGTATCGCATACTGCTTTTTCTCATGTGATTGATTATGTTTTTGATAACAAAAATGAAAGTTATCATGAAGAAATATTTAGTGCTGTTGTGAAAAATTCAGAAATTCCAGCGATTCTTGCGAAGTATGGCTATAACTATGAAGAGATTTTGTTAGATGATTCGAAGTGGACGTTACTGGAAAGGTCAGCGCCAGAATTATGCGCAGATCGAGTGGATTATACGTTACGAGATATGTATACATATGGGTATATTTCTTTAGAAGAGGTTCATAGATTTTTAGAGGATATTATCGCAGTAGAGGGGAGAATGGTCCTTCAAAATATCGAAATAGCTGAATGGTTTACAGAAACGTATTACAAAGAAGTCATCGATTTCTTTATGCAACCAATGAATATTTATGGAAATGACATGTTAGCAAAAACGCTAAAGTTAGCTCTACACAAAAAGGTTATTCATGCAGATGATTTTCTTCTTGAAGATGATGAGCTAAATTCGAAATTGCAGCAATGTAGTGATCCAGAAGTACATGCTTTAGTAAGCAAAGTTCATCCGAATGTAAAGGTAAAAGAAGATAAAAACGATTATGATTTGTATCAGAAAAATAAAGTACGTCTTATTGATCCACCGTTACTTTGTGAGGGGGAAGTCGTTCCGTCGTCTGTTGTGTCAGAAAACATAAGACAGATGAGTGATAGCGCTTATGAAAAAGCGGTGAAAGGGATGTATGTGAAAGTGATTTCGGATGAATAGAAAGAAGGTATCATCACATAAGATGATACCTTCTTTTTATTCATCTAATATTTTCCACTCATTTCCCCAATCCTTCATCGCGTCAAAAATAGGACGGAGTGTTTCGCCTTTTTTTGTTAGTGAATATTCTACGTGAGGTGGCATAGTTGAGTAGATTGTTCTCTTTATAATATTTTCTTGTTCAAGTTCTTTTAAGCGAAGAGATAGAGTGCGTGGGCTAATACTGTTTAGGCATCTTTCAAGCTCAGCAAAACGTTTAGGACCATAGAACAAATCTCTTAAAATTAAGAAAGTCCACTTTCCACCTATTACAGACATTGTTTTTTCAATGGGGCATTTTAATAAAATTTCTTCATTTATATTTTCCATATAAAGGCTCCTTACTATATAAAAGTATAGGTACTATATAAAAAATCAGTACTTTTATAATTAAAGTACTTTATTTATTATAGTCCTAAAGGAATATATAGGTAAATTACTAATTTTTGAAAGGGGAGTAAGCAAGTGAATGGGGTGGCTAGCAGAAATTTAGATGTTCAAACAGAAGAGAAATCAGGTATTATCATTTTAATCGCTTTGGCAATGGGATTTATTATGGCAACATTAGACGTAACAGTAGTAAATGTTGCAGTGGTGAATATTCAAGAAACATTAGGACTAACATTATATAGTTCGACATGGATTGTTGACGGATATATTCTATCTTTTGCGGCATTATTATTAGCTGGAGGGGCGCTGGCCAATCGATTTGGAGCAAAAAGAATATATTTAATTGGTTTAATTATTTTTGTGTTCGCCTCTCTTTTATGTACGGTTGCTACAACGGGGAACGCTCTTGTTATTGGGCGGATAATTCAAGGCGTTGGAGCGGCTTTATTTATGCCAAGTTCACTTAGTTTATTAGTAGTATCGTTTCCGGATGAAAAGAAGAGAGCTAAAATGTTTGGGATATGGTCCGCAATTGTCTCCATTGCTTCTGGTACGGGCCCTTTTATTGGTGGCCTTTTAGTAAATACATTTGGCTGGCGGAGCATTTTTATTATAAACCTTCCAATTGGGATGATTGGTATTTTAATGGCCTTTGTAATTATTCCAAACATTTTACCGAAAAAGGAGAAAATAAACGTATTAAATCATTTAATCGGTATAATTGCAATAACATTATTGGCGTTTACTCTAATTGAAGGGCCAAGTTACGGATGGTCCTCGCCTCAAATTTTAGGCGGAGTAGTGGGGACAGTATTAACTACTATTCTCTTTGTTTATGCAGAACGAAAATCAAAAAACTCAGTTGTACCAAGAGTGTTGTTCCAAAACGAGACATTTATCTCGGCGAATATAGTTGGATTTCTAATAAACTTTGCGTTATTTGGCGGCATATTTATGTTTGGACTTTTTTTACAAAAAGCATATGGAGCAAGCCCATTTGTAGCAGGATTACAACTATTGCCGATGATGAGCGTATTTGTTATTGGGAATGTATTATTTGCAAAAATGGTGAGTAAGTTTAGCTCAAAATCGTTACTATTCATAGCGTTATTTATAGCTAGTATAGGGTCTTTATTATTAATGCTTCTAGTAAATAATGTGAGTTATTTAGGAATTGCAATCATTTATAGTGTTGTTAATCTTGGAATCGGTATAGCAGTACCTGCCATGACTACAATTGTAATGAAATCTGCTGGTCGTGAGAATGGGAATATGGCTGGAGCAACTTTAAATGTAAATCGTCAAATTGGTGCATTAGTCGGTATAGCAATTATGGGAATCATTTTAAATGAATCATCCAATTGGTACAGAGGGGCAAGCTACAGCTTTTTAGTTATTGGGCTTTCCTATTTATGTGCAGTATTTTTAGTTTGGAAGTTTGTGGAGAGGGAATAAAAAAGTAGAGCATCTAGGAGTGATGCTCTACTTTTTTACATCACTGATCAAACCAATTCCAAACCTCAATATCTCCAAGAGTCGCATAACGAACGTGAGGTGAGTTTTGTAATTTTAACAGTTCTTTCGACGGCCCAGTAATGACAATGCCATATACTTTTACGCCGTTATCTTTTACATACTCATAACGCTTATCTAAGTTCAGCTCTTTTTCAGGAGTCCAAGTAGTTTTGCTTACAGTTTTTTTATGCTCAGAAAGAATACGCATCATTTCGATTACTTCATCTTCTTTTGTCTTCGGTCGTTTTGCTTCATTATCAGGGAGATTTATATGTTCTGAAAATCCGATAACCTCTCCGCCATGTAGAATGAAATCTTCTTCATCTATTCTTTCTTGCCCTGTGTCTAAAGCGTACCATATAGGAGTGGGCGGCATTTCTTGTGCTTCAAATGTGCTATATAGAATGGATGCTAATTCTTGTAAAGTGTAAGGTTTGTCAAAAGATATCGCTACTTCTGCAACGGTGCCCTCATGTATCTTTCCGAGTGTACTCCAAACTTTTTTAGAGATTTCTTTCAAATGATCATCTTGCTTTATTTTTGGATGAACAAAGGAAAGTTTGTTGGAATAGGGTTTATTTGCCCATGATTGATTTGTGTCAGTTACAGATGATAAGAAGCTACGCGTTGTTACTGTACCAATTGGCATTTCTTTTTTACCGACCGTTTTAACTAAATTCATTTCAATTTCTGTACGGAAAAAGGGTTTAATCTTTGTACTGCCTCCAGTGGAACGACTATTTGGAATTGTTGCTTCTAGTGCGAGTGCTGGAATTTCATCTACTTCGACTAACTTTTTCATATTATAGAAGTAAAGAGAAGACGAAAAATGGTCGACAAAATAGATTGCAATACAAACGGCAAGGACAAAACTAACGGTTTGCCAACGTTGTTTCCATTTTATTTTCCAAAACGGAACTTTCAGGTTTTGTGGTGGTAGTTTTTTCTTTATTGTTTCACTTTTTGAAAGCAATTGATCTAAGTAAGCCTCGCATTCTTCACATGTCTCAATATGACTTTCTAACAGTTTCTGTTCATCATGCATGAGCGTTCCGTTTTCGTACTTCTCCCATAGTTTTTTAAATTCTGTACAACCCATCCGTATCACTCCTTTATGCTTTTCATTTCTTTTCGACCACGGTGTAATTCAATTTTCACTTTCGCTAGTGAGAGACCGGTCATCTCTGCTATTTCTTTATATGAGAATCCGTAGTAATCTCGTAGTAACAGAATATTTCGTCTTTCAAGCGGAAGAGAAGATAAACCTTCTAACCAACTAGCAATCTCATGTTTTATGAAATAAGAGTGCTCTGTACTTGGCACGTTTGGTAAATGGAATTCTTCCACTGTAGTTGTTTTATATTTTTTCTCTTTTCGATACCAATCGATAAAGGCGTTGTAGGCAATTGTAAATAACCACGGTCTAATTTCTTCGCCTTTGTAATAGTCAATATGGACGAGCATGCGGTAAAAGGTTTCTTGCATGAGATCTTCAGCAAAATGGGAATCTCCGGTTAGGGAGAGAAGATAGCGAAATAAATCTTGCATATGTTCTGAATAAATTTCTTCTAATGATTGTTTACGTTTCACTACATTTCCCTCCCTTCACACATAACAACGAAAAACATATAAAAAAGTTACAATTTTTCATGGAATTATAGTAAAAAACGTCAAGAATTGGATAAGATTCTCTTTTATCATAATACATATAAGGCGGGTGAACAGAGATGGAAAGCTATGAAACACAAATTCAAAGGTCCATTGATTATATTGAGGAAGATGTAATGGAAAAACAGACGCTACGTAAGTTAGCTCGCATTGCAGGTTTTTCTGAGTCGCATTTTCATCGTGTATTCCAGGCGTTAGTAGGTGATACGGTAATGGAGTATGTTCGGAAGAGGAGGTTAGCCCGGGCAGCTTATCAACTTTCTCATACGGATGAAAAAATTATTGATATCGCATTTGAACATGGCTTTCAATCTCACGAAACGTTCACGAGAGCCTTTAAAAAATTATTTCAAATGACACCGAGTGAATATCGAAAGCAGGAAATAGAAACACCGATGTATTACAGCGTGAATGTAAAGCAAAGAAAATTAAATCCGTATTTAGGAGGCATACAAATGGAATATCGTATTGTAAATAAACCGGGATTTTTAGTGGCGGGTTATGAACTGAAGACGACAAGTAAAGAAGGGAAGAACCATCAAGACATTCCAGCATTTTGGCAAGAATATTTACAAAAAGATCTTGGAACGACAATTCCGAATCGTAAAGATACGAGCCAATGGGTAGAGCTTGGATTATGTACTGATTTTAATTTAGAAACAGGGGACTTCACTTATATTATCGGAATGGAAGTCACAGACTTTGAAAATGTACCAAATGAAATTGCAAAGCGCACGTTCCCGGCAGCAACATATGCGGTATTTACAACGCCGAAAGTTCCTCATGAAGAAATGGTATCGTCTATTCACCAAACGTGGAATGTAGTATTCTCAGAGTGGTTCCCGCATTCAGGATACGAACATTGCGGTGTTACAGAGTTTGAATTATACGATGAGCGTTGTCACGAAGATAAAAGTGAGTTCGCTCAAGTAGAGCTTTGGATACCGGTGAAGAAGAAATAATAGGGTAAGAGCGAGTCATTGAGAAATGGTTCGCTTTTTTATAAAGGGAGAGTGGGAATATGTTCAAAAAACTAGAATGTGTATCTATACATACGAAGGATATAGAAAAATCCGTTTCTTTTTATAAAGAAATGGGAATGGAGCAAAACTGGGTTATAGAAAGAGAACTAGAAGAAGGGGTTATTTGGACGTTAATCGGATTGAAGTTTCCAGATGAGAAAAGTTCGGAGTTAGTAATAAGCAATCATCCGGATATTCATTTTATGGAAGTCGAAGTATTAGTAGAAGATGTGCAACAAACGTATGAAAGTTTAAAAGATACTAAAGATGTTAAATGGATTCGTGAACCATTTCCAACAGAATCAGGACACGTTGCGGTAATGGAAGCACCTGATGAGAATGTGTTTGTATTGGTAGGAAAATAGCTGAAATATGGAGTGCCCTTTCATAGTGAGTTATGAAAGGTTATTTTTTATGAGTGGATTGTTAAATTTGTATTGCTTTATATGTAATACATTTGAAAATGGTAAAATAAAATAGCAATTAAATATTGCGGGTGGAAGGTTACGCCCTTTCTTCATTTGGTGAAGAAAGGAGGTGTAATCGTATGGAATTTCTTTTGCAAATTTTGTTGGAAATCACAAAAACTATAGCTAGAGAAGGTATAGTTATGGGATTTAAGAAATTAACGACAAAAAAGCGCAAAAAGAAGACCACCCGTCTGCCTGCGAAGCGTGGGAAGTCTTCTAAGCGCAAATAAGCTTTAGTTGCAACCTTCCACCTTGCGGTAATTAGTTGCAGTGACGGGGTGTTGGAAGCACCTCGTCTACTTCATTTTATGCAAAACTTAGTTAGTTTATACTTCTATTTATAGTATAACAGTTTAGAAATGTATTTGTTAATAGTTTTATTTTTACTTTGTATAGTAGAGGAAGTAGGTTAGCGTTGTCGATTTTTGTCGGTAAGTCGATATATTTAGAAAATCGCTGATATATTGTGAGTTGCGCTGATATATTTGAAAAATCGCTGATATATTGTGAGTTGCGACGATATATTCGCAAAATCGCCGATATAATTTCATATACCGCTAAAAAAACTCAGAAAGATGGTCTATATCATTTCATATACCGCTAAACTCTCCCAAAAAAGAAAAGACGCCACATAGCGCCTTTTCTATGAACGAAACGGAAACACAAGTATAATCGTCGTTCCTTTTCCAAGTTCGCTATCGATAGAAATCGTTCCGTTATGAGCATGAACGAGTTGCTTTGTAATAGCGAGGCCAAGTCCAGTTCCAATGTTGCTTTCTTCTGTATTTGTTCCTCTGTAATATCGCTCAAATAGAAGCTCTTTCGTTTTATCATCCATTCCTTTTCCGTTATCTGAAATAGAGAGTGTGAATGAAGTAGCATTTTGTGAAAGCTTTACAATTACATTAGTCGTTTCATTATTATGTTTTACAGCGTTTACGAGTAAGTTTTCAATAATACGCTGGAACCATTTTTCTTCAATGAAATATTGAATTTTATTTGAGCTTGGTACGAATTCAATATTTTGATTTTGAAGTGTCGGATTATTAATGAATTGTAATAATACTTTTTGGACGAATTGATTCATTTCAATGTTTACATGCTGCGCAGGAAGACTATTATTTTTTAATTGATACGTTAAGCTTAAGTCATCAATTAGTGTGGTCATATATTGAGATTTCTCTTTCATAACGCTGCCAAATTGCTGAATGTCACGATCGGTCCAGTTATACTGTTTTGATTCTAGTAATAATGCGTAGCCGTATATAGAACTTAGTGGCGTTTTTAAATCGTGCGTTAGACCAGTAATCCATTCTTCACGTGTTTGCTGCAGTACTTGCCTCATCGCATCATTTTTTTTGAGTGTAATAGAAAGGTGCTCTAGTGAATTTGTAACATCACTAAATAAGCGGAATGACCATTTTTCTTTACCAGATTTCCTGAACCTGATAGGTTTTCCTTTTTTACTAACAGGCTCTTCGTACTTTCCACCAGCTATGTTTTTAAGCCAGCGCATCGCATGTAATAACGGTTTTCCAAATTTATTACCGTACCAAATAGAAAGAATGACTAAATAAACAAATACGATAAGAAGGATTAATCCGCATCCGATTAGAAACTTTTTAGCAAATACATCGTCTATTTCATCATCTGGGTAGTAGTACTCATTTTTGGCAGTTACAACGAGAAGATGATTGCTATTTGTGTCGTAAAAGCTAGACGTGTTTTCTTTATGATTCCACGGTTCCTTTTCGCTAAGAGCGGCTTGTATAACAGAAAATGTTTTTTTCTTTCCATTTGGATAGGAGAATACTTCTTCGCCGCCACTATTAAAGATTTGAAGAGTAGCCTTTTCTTTAGAAAGTAACTGTTTTTCTTCTTCTGTTAATGCGAATGAATCTGTAGATACAGAAGGGTGCTCTTTCTGTATCGTTTTCAGTAATACATTGCTTTTTAACATACCGCCGTAAATAACAAGTACGTTTTTTTCTTCTAATTCAATTTCCCAATATGTAAATGTATAAGGACTTTCTATGTGATTCTGTATATACGAGAATAAAGATGTTTTCGTATAAGATGTCGGTACGTCACTAGGTGTATTAAAGTGATAGAGAACTTTTCCGTTTTCCTCTACAACTTGAATCCAATCATTTTTCTCTTTAATTAAGTCTTTTACTTCAGCTTTTAACGAAATATTGCCATCTTCTGAAGAGATGTATCTTGCAATCATAAAATTTTCAGCATCTGGAATGTTCGGTTCGTATGAAGTACTCGTAACAAGAAAAATTAAATACGTGAATGCAGCTACTACAGCAATCAGTAATGTAACTAAAACAAATACGTGTTGCATGATAAACTGGATAATAAGTCGTTTATTAAAGTTCATATCGTCACCCTACTTTGTAATGAACTTATAGCCAAGCCCGCGAACGGTTTTTATATATTCTGGTTTACTTGGGTCTTGTTCGATTTTTTCACGTAGTTTTCGAATGTGGACCATAACGGTATTGTCATCGCCATTATAGGCAGGTGCTCCCCAAACTTTCTCGTATATTTCTTCTTTTGAAAATACGTAGTTCGGATTCTCGCAAAAGAAGAGTAATAGCTGAAATAGCTGGGCGGAACATTCGACAACACGCCCATTTACTGTAAGCTCTGCGGAATATCGATCAATTTCAAATCTACCAAATGAACTGGATTGTGCTTTTTGTTCGTGTGGCATAACTTGCTTCATATGTCTTCGGAGTTGTGCTTTCATACGAGCTACCACTTCAAGTGGATTAAATGGCTTCGTAATATAATCATCTGCACCGTGTGAAAATCCAGATATTTTATCTAAATCAGATGTTTTAGCTGTGAGGAAGAAGATAGGACAATCTGTTTTTTGACGAATGATTGGACAAATATCAAAACCAGATTGTCCAGGAAGCATGACATCTAAAATAATTAAATCGTAATCGTTTTGCTGAGTGAGAGATAAAGCTATTTCAGCGGATGTTGCAGTTGTAATATGAGAAAAACCTTCTTTTTCAAGAATGGTAGTTAGTAATTGTAAAATTGCTGTTTCATCATCAACGAGCAAAATAGTTGCTTCATACATAAAAAATCCCTCCTAATTTCCTCGAATATCATATCATCTTTCGGTAACTTATGGAATTTTTAAGGAAATTTTAAGGTTTTCTTTCTCAAAAAATTAAGAATCAAATGATATGATAAAAGTAACATAGGGGAGGAGATGAGTGTGAATCCGTTTCAAACGATGCGAGCTAGATATTTTTTAATTGTATTTGCACTATTAACTGTAGTTGCAAGAGCCAGTAATGAATTGATAGAAAATACATTTCATATGCAAAATTCTACTTTTATAAATATTCTTATATTCTATATCCTGCCGATTACGTGGATTTATTTTGAGTATAAAAAACACCGTGTTTCATTTTCATTATTTATTAATAGAAATGAAACATTTAACCTGGTGCAAGTTTTATACATTACGATCATGTTATGCGTGTTTAGTTATGGATATCTTATTTTGTACATGTATAGCTTTGCATGGATTACACCGACATTTATTATGAACGCATTACGCGAACCGATTATGGATAGCACTGGAGGATACGTTTATCAAGTTATTATGGTCGTATTCATCGCACCAATTATTGGGGAATTTGTTTTTCGCGGATTTTTACTGCAACGCTTCGCAGCAAAATGGGGAACGAGTATAGCAATCATTGTTGTAGCAATATTGTTTGCATTGTTACATGTTGATTTCCTAGGTGCAATTGTATTTAGCGTTGTACTATCAATCGTATATATTCGTACGAATAGTTTACTCATGCCAATCGCTATTCACATGTTAAACAATGCATTTGTAATCGGTGCTTCTTTTTTAATAAATAAAGAAGAGATAATGAGTTTTACAGATTTCTCAAATTATACGACGTTCTTTCCAGGACTTATTATTTTTATAACAGGATTAAACTTAGTACTCATCTTTTTATTTGTTAACCCCAAATATTGGAGTAAAGAAATGCCCGCTATATATGTAGAGCAGGAAAAAAGCTTTTCAGACGTAGTGGGGAGTAAATGAGATGAAGAAGACGATTGAAAAAATATTGAAAGACATTATAGATGCTACGTCTATTACAGATATATGTGATAAAAGCGTTTGTCATTGGCTGCAACCTGTAGTAGATACGATTGTGTTTCCGGAGTATTACTTATTTTCTAGTACGCATGTAAAAGAAAATATTATTTCTCTTCTCATTGTGTTAGGAGTTTTACTACTATTTGGTCTAATTGTAGAAGAAATGATGAAGCGCATCTTCAGAAAAAATGAAGAGAAGTATATGTGGGTTCATAACGTATTCGAGAAAGTAATAGTGGCTTTCCTTTTGTTTTATAGTATGAAAACAATCATTTACTTTATAGCTTTGAAACATCATTCATTCTAAATTTGAAAGGGATGTATAAAATTATATGAATGAAACAATATCATCAAATAAGTTTTTTTATTTGATTGTGCTTAGTATAGTGCTAATAACGACAGTCAACGTTATTCTTCGCTGGGAGGAAGCTTATTTCTTTATGTATTTAGCGCTTCATTTGTTAGGAATTCTCTGTATCAGTGGCGGTGTAGTTGCTGAAAAAAAGAGTGAAGAAAGCATTAATTATATGTGTGTGACCGGCCTTATTTTACTTTTAGCTGTACAAGGGATTATGAAATATAGTTCTTTTTCTCTGCAAGATTTTAGCTTATTAATGGATGTACTTCCTTAAGGAGGTACATTATGTTATCTAAGAAGCAAATAGGATATGTACTAGTTTTAATTGGATTTTTTACGCTTATTGTAACGACGTTATTTTTTCAGGACTATGAATATATACGCTATATAAAAGGCGCTGGTATAATATGCTGGGTTGTAAGTACGTTTCTTATCCCAGAGTATGAACCGAAGAAAGCGTCTAAAGGTAGGTAAAACTCTTCTATTTGTAGAAGAGTTTTTTTATATAAATAAAAGGA
This sequence comes from Bacillus cereus group sp. Bc031, assembly GCF_027716265.1. Lineage (NCBI taxonomy): Bacteria > Bacillati > Bacillota > Bacilli > Caryophanales > Bacillaceae > Bacillus > Bacillus cereus group sp. Bc031. The sequence continues at coordinate 54,290 of NZ_JAQFUL010000003.1, read as the reverse complement.
TCTCGAGCAATTCGCGTAATAAGCTTGTTCTAATTTAGCATGTACGAACTTACAATAATAATAGACAGGCAGCATAGAGGAGGGAATAGCGTGAGGAAGGTTATCGGGTGGTCGCTTTTTTTGTACGTTGGGTTTGCGTTATTTATATATTGGTATTTATTTGGATGGAATCATGAACTAATTCCTGACATGTACAAAGGAACCAGTGCAGATCCAGAAACGTTTATGAATGCAAGAGAGCTTACGCTAAGCCAAGATTATTCGCGCGTGAAAAATTTACTGTATTTTTTAGCGGCGCCTCTTGAATGGATTATATTATTATTTGTACTTGTGCTCGGTATTTCAAAAAAGTTTGAGAAATGGTCGAAGGAAACGACGAAAATAAGTGTCCTGCAAGTTGCGATTTATTTCTTTTATTTATCACTACTTACAACAGTTCTTGCCCTGCCGATGCAATGGATTAGCCGAAAAGTGTCCGTTGATTACGGCATTTCAACGCAAAGTACACAAAGCTGGATAAAAGATCACGTTATCGGTTTTTGGGAAAGTTATGCAACTATGTTAATTGTAGTTACGGTTCTTCTATGGCTTATTCGCAAATTCCCGAAGAGATGGTGGTTAGCAGGATGGGCACTCTCTGTTCCGTTTACAATCTTTTTAACATTCATACAGCCTGTCGTGATTGATCCACTGTATGACGACTTTTCGACGCTAAAAAATAAAGAGTTAGAAACGAAAATTTTAGCGATGGCAGACAAAGCCGATATTCCAGCAAAACATGTATATGAAGTCAATATGTCGGAAAAAACGAATGCGTTAAATGCATATGTAACAGGAATAGGACCTAATTCACGTATTGTAATGTGGGATACGACGCTTAAGCAATTAAAAGATAAAGAAATTTTATTTATAATGGCTCATGAAATGGGGCATTATGTTATGAAACATATATATTGGGGCGTTGCGAGTTATGTGTTGCTATCGTTTATAGGGATGTACCTCATTAGTCGTATTATCAATATGTGTATTCGAAAATGGGGGGATACGCTGCAAATTTCAAAAGCAGCATGTTTCTCAATTTTACCTTTATTTTTCTTAATTTCTTCTGTCCTCTCTTTTGCATCACAGCCAGCAACAAACTATGTTTCTCGTATAGAAGAACGAGCGGCAGATCAATACGCTCTAGATATGACGAAGGACGGGAAATCTGGTGTAAAAACGTTTCAATATTTATCAAAAACGAGCTTAAGCCAAGTAAATCCGCCTGCGTTAGTAAAGTTTTTCTTATATACACACCCACCAATTTTTGAAAGAATTCATACGTTTGAACAATATGAAAAGGAAAAGAAGCGGTAGTGTACTGCTTCTTTTTTTATGCGTTATTCGAGTTTTGGAAAATTATAGTGTATAATATATGGAATATTCAGTGAAATGTTTAGGAGGTTAATATTTTGTTTCATTCAAAATCAATGCCGGCTATAAAAATGATCCTTTCGATGTCTATTTTCGGATCAATTGGATTTTTCTCTGTTCAAACAGGTTTACCGTCTTTTGAATTAGTATTCGTTCGTTGTATTTGTGCGACTATATTTTTAGCATTATGTTGGCTCGTAACAGGACAATATAAAAGTGAGCAATGGAATAAAAAAGAAGTCATGCAAATATTAGCATGCGGTGTATTTCTCGTTTTTAACTGGGTATTTCTATTTAAAGCATTTGAAGTTATGTCGATTACAATTGCGATTTCAGTTTATCATCTAGCACCCATTATCGTATTAATGATTGGTAGTATTGTATTTAAAGAGAGACTTACAATGTTTGCTGTTTTGTCCATTGTCATTTGTTTTATCGGTACAGTGTTAGTGGCTGGAGTAGATGGAAGTCTATCACTTGAAAAACTGATGTCATCTGGCATGGTATGGGCACTACTTGCGGCACTATTTTATGCTTTTACCACTTTATTAGGAAAAGGAATTCAGCATACGAGCGCATATGCGATGACATTTTTACAAACATTTTTAGGTATATTTTTATTGCTACCATTCGTAGACTTTGGCAAGTTTCAAGGGTTAACAGAGATGAATTGGATGATGATTACAGCGACAGGTCTTATACATACGGGATTTGTATATTACTTATTTTTTGACAGTTTAAGAGATTTATCGACGAGATTAATTTCTGTATTAGTGTTCTTAGATCCTGCGGTTGCAATACTATTAGATACAGTCTTTACCGGGTTTAGACCGACTAGTATGCAAATAGTAGGAATTGTTCTTATATTTGTAGGAATGGCATTTACTTTTCGCAAGGGAACAGAGAAGGAATTATCGCTGAAGGAAAGTGCTACTTTATAATTTTGAAAAGACGCAACTATATACGATTTGCGTCTTTTTGTGTCAATAAAGTGAAATTTAAAAATGTAAAGGAGTTCACAAAGAGATTGTAGAATTTTTAATATATAACACCTTAGATGTGACAGCTTCCTTTTTGAAATAAGAAAGAAGGAGGTATAAAGCAGAAAGGTAATCGAAATGTTCCTTCTAGAAGATGTGCATTTTATCCGACTTTAATGGGCAGTAAGACCCCCACTGATTAAAGTTTCATTTTATCTTACATTCACCAGCAAATTAATACTCCTGAAATAATGAAGTTCATTTTATTTGAAAATACTACATATGTAGTATGGATAACTTCGTATTATCTATTATTTTTCTATTTAACATAAAATAGAAATAGGGAGAGAGGACAATGAAGAAAAAAATATTGGGTGTAATGATGATTGCGACAATGGCAGGTGGTATATTTGCAGGGACGAATGTGGCCCCTGTAAAAGCGGAAGAATATCCGGAAATGATTGTATTTGATGATGTTCCATACGGATTTTGGGCATATGATGCTATTTTAGATTTAGCTTATAATAAAATTATAGTTGGATACGGAAATGGAAAGTATGGTGTTGGAGACCTTACAACACGTGAACAAGTAGCTGGGGTTATTTACAAAACACTTGAAATGAAAGGCGAAGGGGCAACAACGAATCCATACAAAGATATTTCTGGCAGTTCAACTGATTTTCAAAAGGAAATTTTAGCGTTAACAAAACGTGGTGTTTTTAAAGGTGATACAAATGGAAACTTTAGACCGAAAGCGCCAATTACTCGAGCTGAAATGGCAGTAGTACTTCAAAAGGCATATACTTTCAAAGCAAAACAAAAGCATACATTTAAAGATGTACCAAAAGGACATTGGGCAGAAGAAGCAATTAGTGCACTGCAATCCAATCGAGTTGTGACAGGAACTGGAAAAGATATGTATGACTTAAATCGCCCTGTACCGAGAGAACAATATGCTCAGTTTATAAACAATGCGATTATTAATTATCATTTGAAAGAGGATTGGAAATAGAGTGAAACAAAAAAGCACAAATAGAACTATTTGTGCTTTTTTGTTTGTTCGTATCAGAATTATTATTCGTTTTTATGTATTTTTATTTTTGTGCATAAGCTTTATAATCAACTCCGTAAAAAAGACATGATGTGTAATATGATTCACAGAAATGTCACGAAATTTGTCGAAAGATCTATTGTCACTATATCATTTGTTATGTATATTTTAAAAAAACATATACATATTGGGGAGATAATTTGATGAGTAAAAAATTATTAAAAACAGCTACGGCATTAACAATTATGGGTGGAGTGTTATTCTCAGCAGAGAGTAATTATGTAAAAGCGGAAAGTGCACCGCTACAAAATACAAATACAATTGTATTTAAAGATGTACCAAAAGGACATTGGTCAGAAGAAGCAATTCATAATTTAGCGGCAAACGAAATTATATTTGGATATGGGGATGGAATTTTCGGTTTTGGAGATGACGTAACACGTGAACAAGTTGCAGCTCTAATTTATCGTGTGTTTGATATAGAAGAACAAGATGAATATGAAAACCCATATGGAGATATTGATGAAAATTCAACAAACTTTATTGAAGAGATATTAGCTTTAACGGAACTAGAAATTTTCATGGGAGACGAGCATGGAAACTTTAGACCGAAAGCAACGTTAACTCGTGCAGAAATGGCGCAAGTTCTTACGAATGCTTTTGATTTACAGGCGAAGGGATCGCATACGTTTAATGATGTTCCAGCAAATTCATGGGCAAAGAATGCAATTAGTGCAATACAAACAAATGGTATTACAGCGGGAATTGGCGATAATAAATTTGGCCCATCTATGAAAGTAACAAGAGAACAATACGCACAGTTTTTATACAAAGCAATGTTGCATGGTGCTAAAGAAGAACAGCAATAATTAAATAAGTAAAATAGAATGTATAAAAAGGTCATTGTTGTATAACAGTGGCCTTTTTTGTATGGAATAAAGCGCGAAAGAAAGGCATTTTGAAAAAAAATGAAATGAATTTTCAAAAAAAACTTCCTTTTCTGAAGATTTGTTATATAATATAAAACATAAAATCAAATCTGTTATAAAACAGTTTAAGAAGGGGATGCTAATATGTCGACGCAAACTTCACGGGTTACATTGCCCGGAGAAATGTTGCCAGCGTACAACGAAATATTGACACCTGAGGCGCTTAGTTTTTTGAAGGAACTACATGGAAATTTCAATGAGCGCCGCATAGAACTTTTACAAAAGCGTGCGGAGAAACAAAAGAGGATTGATGCAGGGGAGTTTCCGAAGTTTTTAGAAGAAACGAAGCACATACGTGAAGCGGATTGGACAATTGCTAAATTGCCAAAAGATTTAGAGGATCGCCGCGTAGAGATTACTGGCCCAGTAGATAGAAAGATGGTTATTAACGCTTTAAATTCAGGAGCACATCTTTTTATGGCGGATTTTGAAGATTCGAATTCACCAACTTGGGAAAATGCGATTGAAGGTCAAATAAACTTACGAGATGCAGTAAAGGGAACGATTTCACATAAAAATGAAAACGGAAAAGAATATCGTTTAAATAGTAAAACAGCAGTATTAATTGTGCGTCCAAGAGGATGGCATTTAGAAGAAAAACATATGCAAGTTGACGGAAAGAATATGTCTGGTAGCTTAGTAGATTTTGGACTTTATTTTTTCCATAATGCGAAAGCTCTTTTAGCAAAAGGAAGCGGTCCATACTTTTACTTACCGAAAATGGAAAGCCATTTAGAAGCAAGGTTATGGAATGATGTTTTCGTATTTGCTCAAAAATATATCGGTATTCCAAACGGAACGATCAAAGCCACGGTGTTACTGGAAACGATACATGCTTCGTTTGAAATGGATGAAATTTTGTATGAGCTTAAAGATCATTCTGCTGGATTAAATTGCGGAAGATGGGATTATATTTTTAGTTTTCTAAAGGGTTTCCGTAATCATAATGAATTTTTACTTCCAGATAGAGCGCAAGTCACGATGACGGCGCCGTTTATGCGCGCGTATTCTTTGAAAGTCATTCAAACGTGTCACCGTCGTAATGCACCAGCTATTGGAGGAATGGCAGCACAAATTCCAATTAAAAACAACCCAAAAGCGAATGAAGCAGCTTTTGAAAAAGTACGTGCGGATAAGGAGCGCGAAGCTTTAGACGGTCATGACGGGACTTGGGTTGCCCACCCGGGACTTGTGCCAGTCGCGATGGAAGTATTTAATCACATTATGAAAACGCCGAATCAAATTTTTAGAAAACGTGAAGAAATACATGTTACAGAAAAGGATTTATTAGAAGTACCAGTGGGAACGATTACAGAAGAGGGTCTTCGTATGAATATTAGCGTAGGCATTCAATATATCGCATCTTGGTTAAGCGGACGGGGAGCAGCACCAATTTATAACTTAATGGAAGATGCGGCAACAGCGGAAATTTCTAGGGCACAAGTATGGCAATGGATTCGCCATGAAGGTGGAAAATTAAATGATGGCCGTAATATTACATTTGAATTAATGGAAGAGCTAAAAGAAGAAGAGTTAGCAAAAATAGAAAGAGAGATTGGTAAAGAAGCCTTTAAGAAAGGGAGATTCCAAGAGGCGACAACGTTATTTACAAATCTTGTTCGGAGTGATGAATTCGTACCATTTTTAACATTACCGGGTTATGAAATTTTATAAAAAGTGAAAAGGGGATGGAACAAATGAAAAACGAAAGAATCGAGAAATTACAAGAAAGCTGGGAACTAGATACGCGCTGGAAAGGGATCACACGTCCATATTCGGCAGAAGATGTAATTCGCCTGCGCGGGTCAATTGATATCGAGCATACATTAGCGCGCCGCGGTGCTGAAAAGCTTTGGGCGTCGCTTCATACAGAAGATTACATTAACGCACTTGGCGCATTAACAGGAAACCAAGCGATGCAACAAGTAAAAGCTGGGTTAAAAGCAATTTATTTAAGTGGATGGCAAGTAGCAGCAGATGCAAACCTGTCTGGACATATGTATCCAGACCAAAGTTTATATCCAGCAAACAGCGTACCTGCTGTCGTAAAACGAATTAATCAAACGCTTCAACGTGCGGATCAAATTCAGCATATGGAAGGAAGCGGTGATACAGATTATTTCGTACCAATTGTAGCAGATGCAGAAGCTGGATTTGGCGGACAATTAAACGTATTTGAACTGATGAAAGGTATGATTGAAGCGGGTGCATCAGGTGTGCACTTTGAAGATCAATTATCTTCAGAGAAAAAATGCGGTCATTTAGGGGGAAAAGTATTACTACCAACGCAAACAGCGGTACGTAATTTAATTTCGGCACGCCTTGCTGCAGATGTAATGGGTGTACCGACAATTATCGTTGCAAGAACTGATGCGGATGCAGCTGATTTAATTACGAGCGATATTGATCCGGTTGATAAGGCGTTTATTACAGGAGAAAGAACACCAGAAGGATTTTACCGTACGAAAGCAGGTCTTGACCAAGCGATTGCACGTGGTTTAGCATACGCTCCTTATGCAGACCTCGTTTGGTGTGAAACATCTGAACCAAATTTAGAAGATGCAAAACGATTTGCGGACGCAATTCATAAAGAGCATCCAGGGAAATTGCTTGCATACAATTGTTCACCTTCATTTAACTGGAAACAAAAACTAGATGAGAAAACAATTGCGAGCTTCCAAAAAGAAATCGCATCTTACGGTTATAAGTTCCAGTTCGTAACACTTGCTGGATTCCACTCATTAAACTACGGCATGTTCGAATTAGCACGCGGCTATAAAGAGCGCGGCATGGCAGCGTACTCTGAACTACAACAAGCAGAAATCGCAGCAGAAAAACATGGCTACTCTGCAACTCGTCACCAACGAGAAGTAGGAACAGGTTACTTTGATGAAGTAGCACAAGTTATTACAGGTGGTACTTCATCAACGACAGCATTAAAAGGATCTACGGAAGAGGCGCAGTTTACGAAATAAAAGGAAGGGGCCCCTTTTTGAAGGGTGCCCCTTATTATTTTTCGCACGATTCGAGAGTAAATAAAAATATATCGACGATTTTCTCGATATATCTATCATAAATTAAAATATATCAACGATTTTTCTAATATATCGACGATTCGACAAAGGATATCGACTTACCGACAAAAAAAGACAATATGATCAAATCCACTCAGCTCCATGATCACGAATAAACTTCATATCTTTTTCATAATGTTCTAAATGTCCTTCGTCAATCATTCTTTGGAAATTTACGTCGCCTTCGTTTGCTTTTCTTTTCATATATGTACATAATGCTTCTAGACGTAGTAGTACCATACCTAAGTAATCTTCATCCATACTTTTACCGTAGGACTGGACGAATAATTTTATTCTTTCTTTCATACGGCCAGCATGTTGTGCCGATTCATAATGAATTGTCTCGTCTGATTCCGTATAATACACTCTACTTAAAGGCACGCAAGTATACAGTGTATAAGCGATATCCCAACTTCTTGGTCCAGGGGCAGCAACATCGAAATCAATAATTCCTACTGGCTTCTCGTTATTAAATATAATGTTATATATAGCAAAATCATTGTGGCATAAAACCTCAATATTATTTGGGGTATGGTCCATAGGTTTCCAATCATCTAATAACGGAAAGTCACTTACAGCATCATGATAAAGGCGAAGCATCTTTGCTATTTCTTTTAACACATCATTAGATCGCATATATTCTTTTAAAGGATAATTCCCAGCCTCTCCTTCAATAAAAGATAAAATCTCTCTATTTTTCTCATCTATACCTAAAAATTTTGGTGCGTAATGAAAACCTTTGTTTTCTAAATGCTGTAATAACTTATGAATTTTTACACTGTCTGGCTTCAATTCTCGCCGAACAGTATTTTTAGAACGATATACGTTTGAGACGTTTCCCCCTGTAAGCTTTTCTTCGTTTGTGTAGTTTGACATTTCATCCCCTCCAGTAAGTACTGTCAGATTACATTTTAACACTTAGAAAAAGGAATATAGTGGCATTCGAAAGATTTGTTTATTTTTATTCAAATAAGATATTGATAATTGCATACGTGATTTAATTTGTCAGTTATTTTCAAAAAAGATTGTACATTTTATTTTAATGTGCTATGATAATGTCAGTTGAATAGTTAAATTAAGCAATCCATATATTATCAAGTGCTGAAAACGAACGAGAAAAAGTATGTGAGAACTAGTTTATGTTTCGTATTTGATAATGTGTGGATTCTTTTTTTAGATAGGAAAACTAAAAATTTAAAAAAATGTATTTTCTTAGGAGGAAATAATTATGGCAGTAACAGGACAAGTAAAATGGTTTAACAACGAAAAAGGCTTCGGTTTCATCGAAGTTCCAGGCGAAAACGACGTATTCGTACACTTCTCTGCAATCGAAACTGAAGGTTTCAAATCTCTAGAAGAAGGTCAAAAAGTTAGCTTCGAAATCGAAGAAGGTAACCGTGGACCTCAAGCTAAAAACGTAATCAAACTATAATTTTATAGTTGATGATGGAAAAAAGGATGGCTAATGCCATCCTTTTTTTTAGGTTGTGGAGAAAGTTTTCCCAGAGCCTGTTTTTATATCTAAATCTCTTTTTCTATGTTACAACGGGTGAAAAATTATCTGGAATGCGTATTAGTTTCTGTAGAAGAATTAGTTCAGCAAGAGCATTTGCTGCGTATGATAGTAAATAACTATAAATTTGTATTCTCTGTTGAAATGGGGAAATCTTTTCCAGATAGACCTTGAGTATCATCTTTTTTGTTAGCATTGTTGTTAGAATTTTGTTCGTCTTGAGATAATGTTTCTAACATTTGTTCTTGCTCCTTACTAGGGGTATTCAGAGCATCTGATGGGACGCTATTAATCTGTTGGCTTAATAGACTTTTTTTCTCCATATTATACAGCTCCTTTTTGGAATTAGATAAAAAATGAATGTAATCATAAATAATCACTTACATATTTTGTGTTTTGAAGTGGAATTATATACAAAACTTATATTGCAGATTTAACGAGTTAAAAAGTTGCTAGTGATTTATAAAGGTGAAGTTCTTAATAAAAATGGGTAACATGTACAAGTACTTTTTAACGTAGTGGATAATTTTTTATATGTAATAATATTAGAAAATAAAGGGGATACAGGGACACTCGGAAGAAAATATGAATATGAAGAAGAGTAAAAGGCTTTCCAAAATAGAAAGCCTTTTACTCTTCTTTTTCAACTTTTTTCTTCGCGCTTTTCTTACATTCAGAGCATTTCGATTTACGAAAAGGCTTTGCAAAAAATAATAGAATGAAAAATAAAGCGAATATAATGCTAGCTGAGTTGTTCACGATCACAATGCTGCTATTTTTCATGTGAATCGTTGGTTGCATTTCTTTTTCTTTCATAGTGGACCTCCATATATTGGATTTTTATTTTAATTATAGCAAAGTTAATTGTCTTAATGATGCGAAATGAGGAAGTAGTTGTAAATATTTATAGGTAGTATAAATAGATTTTGTATAGGTTTATTATTATAAAAATAATATATTTTTATTTTATAATTTAAAAGGTGTTTGACAAATAATAAAGTATTGTAAAAAAGCGGAATCTGTAAGCCATTTCCTTTTCATAGATGCTAAAATTATACATGCAGCTGCTAATATAAATAGAAAAAAGGAGATAGTGGAATATGGAAAGTAAAGTAGAACGCTACGTCGAAAACTATGTTGTAAATAAAAATACAATGGCCTTACTTCCTGTAATTCTCAGTGAAAAGAAAATTGTTACGCGAGTTGTTGAAGTGCAAGACTCTTTTTTCGTATTTCAAAAACCTCTAGATATTATAGAAAGAAGTTGTCGCAAGCATGGTTCTAGTTTCTTAGGCAGAAAAGAAGGAACGAAAGAGTTAACTCACATTACACATAAAGCACCAATTGCAATTAGTCCGACCGATCAACTTTATTTTTTCCCTACCTATTCGTATTCTAGAAAAGAGTGCGCGTGGTTATCTCATTTTTATATTGAAAGCAATAAAGAATTAAAAGATGGAAACCTTATTATCCGATTTATAAATGGCTTTGCTGTGAAGTTAGAGATATCGAAAACTAGTTTTGAAAATCAACAAAATCGTACTGCGAAATTGCGAACGGAGTATGAAGATCGTAGGAAAAAACAAGGGAATCCTTGCTTTAAAGAGGTTGATCAAAGGGATGAATCAACATTAAGACCAGCTTATGAGAGAGTGTATGTTGTTAGAGAAGAGGATGTATGAGAGGAAAAGGATGAGGTGACTCATCCTTTTTGATTTCATTATATATACAGTTTACGCTGTAAGATTTATAAACAAAATGAGAGAATGTACAAACTTTTGTTCTCGAAGGGTTCAAGATAATATATAATTACAATAAAATGGGAAAATTATACATATTCACTTTAGTGTGAACATACAGTATATTTTTTCATCCTGTATAAAAAGGAGATGGTATGTTGAAAAGGAACCTGTTATTTTGGGCGCAATATATTCTTGCTTTGCCTATATTTTTTCTTACATTTGTGTTTACTAGTTTCACTGGTAGTCAGTTGATGATAGTCGCTGATAAACGATATTTTGTTTTCACACCTCAAAATACGACAGATTATAGTCAAATTAGTGAAATTGATAAATTGCTATTTGCTTTTTCAATTCAACCGTTTGTCACTATAGTATGTTTTCTGTCAATCGTGTATGTACTGACACTTATTGTCTTTCAAATTATTGAATGTAAGAAGAAAAGAAAGATATTACATAGCCTGCAATATATGATTCTTATACCAATTTTTCTTTATTTGTGGTTAGGAACGATGGAATTTTCCGCAGTTAATTTAACGTGGATAGATAACTGGAAAGATTATCTTATCTTCACTCCTGCAACTATAACGAATGAAGAAGATATATATATGATTGATAAATTTTTATACAAATTTCGAATGGTACCTATTCGGAGTACATTATTAATACTATCTTTCTTACATATGTTAATACTTATCGTGATTGACAGTGTACGCTTGCTAAAAAAAATGTTTGTAAGAACTAGCCATTAGAGGATTGTTTGAAGGTAAAATAATCATCCGTCGCTACCTATATGAAAAAGACTAATTATTACTTTTTGCATTTTCTTCTTTCTCATAAAATGTAACCATTAAGCTATAATCGGCGCATGTTATTTAAAATAACTTCACGTCCTGTCGAATATTGATAGATTATCATAGCATAATAATGAAGGAATTCTCATGAAAGATATGGAAACTTAATAATTACATCTCCATATGTCGTATCTACCATTTCCTCTTTCATATAGGCAATGATACAGTAGAGGTAGTACTTAGAGTAAAGGGGTAAAGTGTAGAATGGATTTTCAGACAATCAAAGAGTATTTTTCACCAGAAAATATGGATCATATTGTTGAAAGCTATAAAGCGTTCGGACCACTTCTTGGTATTGGGTTACCGATGATAGAGGCGCTAATTCCAGCATTGCCACTTATCGTATTTGTACTGGCGAATGCTGTTGCATTTGGATTTTGGCTCGGTTTTCTTTATTCTTGGCTTGGATCAGTAATGGGTGCCTTACTTGTTTTTTTCATAATCCGCCATTTTGGCCGAAGTCGTTTCTTTTCTTTTGTGAATAAGCATGAGAAAGTACGAAAGGCAATGGGATGGATTGAAAGGAAAGGGTTCGCGCCGATTTTCGTCATCTTTTGTTTTCCGTTTACACCGTCTGCGCTTATAAATGTTGTCGCTGGTCTATCACGCATTAGTGTAAAACAGTTTGGCCTTGCGCTTGCGTTCGGAAAGCTTGTGATGATTTTTATTTTAACGTATATCGGTCATGATTTAATGTCATTTATTCATAATCCAGTGAAATCAGTCATTGTAGCAATTGGTATTTTTATTTTATGGTATGTCGGTAAGAAAATCGAAGTAAAGTTAGAACTACATTAAGAATAGTCTTCTTTGTAAAGGAAAGCTTCATTATTAAAGGATAAGGGGAGAAGCGGATGAAGAAAACTTTGAAAAAAGAAGGCATAGAGTGGATACGAACAATTTTAATTGGTATATTATTAGCTGTATTTTTTCGAACGTTTTTCTTTTCAACGTACGTTGTAGAGGGGAAATCAATGATGCCGACATTGCAAGATGGCAATATGCTCGTTGTAAATAAGGTGAGTTATCAAGTGGGGGACTTGAATAGGTTTGATGTTGTTGTATTTCATGCGAACAAAAAAGAGGACTACGTAAAACGAATTATCGGTTTACCTGGGGATCATATTGAATATAAGCATGATAAACTATATATAAACGGACAATTCGTGGATGAACCTTATCTAGAGAAATATAAGAAAGAGATAAATGGACGACAACTAACAGGTGACTTTACGCTAGAAGAGTTAACGAAGGAAAAAACGGTGCCACCTGGATATATTTTTGTAGTAGGTGATAACCGCCTCGGGAGCTGGGATAGTAGACATTTTGGTTTTGTAAAAGCTGATACAGTTGTCGGTAAAGTTGATTTACGATATTGGCCAATTCAAGAGGTGCAAACGAATTTTTCAAAAGGTTGATATAATAGGTAGAAGTATAGAAAAAGACAAACTACTCCGTTTGTCTTTTTTCGTGTCCTATAATACAATTATAGTAGCAAACTAACGTTCGTTATGTAAGTGAAAGGTGGGGTTACATGTCACTTCGATTTGTGATTGGTAGAGCGGGAAGTGGAAAAAGTACACTTTGTTTACACGAAGTGCAAGAAGAGTTAAAGCAGCGTCCAAGAGGGGAAACAATATTATATCTTGTGCCAGAACAGATGACATTCCAAACGCAGCAGGCGTTAATTGGTAGTGAGGATGTTAGAGGTTCTATTCGGGCACAAGTTTTTAGTTTTTCACGATTAGCGTGGAAAGTATTGCAAGAAGTTGGCGGAGCGAGTCGTCTTCACATTGATGAAGCGGGCGTACATATGTTACTTCGTAAAATTGTAGAGTCTCGTAAAGATGGATTATCGGTATTCCAAAAAGCAGCGGAGCAAAATGGTTTCTTTGAACATCTTGGCAGTATGATTGCGGAGTTTAAACGATATAACGTGACGCCATCAAACGTATATGAAATGTGGCAACAATTAGATGCACACAGTAGCAGTGCTGAACAAAAGCTATTAGCGAATAAAGTGTATGATTTACAGTTATTATATGATGATTTTGAACGTGCTTTAATCGGAAAGTACTTAGATTCAGAAGACTATCTGCAATTGCTAGTGGAAAAGCTTCCGCAGTCTGAATATGTAAAGGGAGCTGAAATTTATATAGATGGCTTCCATTCGTTTTCACCGCAAGAACTAGAAATTGTAAGACAGCTTATGATTTGCGGTGCGAGAGTGACAATTACATTAACGATAGATGAAAAAACGTTAGCGCAGCCAGTAAATGAACTAGATTTATTTTATGAAACGACGTTAACGTATGAAAAAATAAAACAAGTAGCGCATGAAGAGAAAATAGAAATTGAAAAAACGATTCCGCTTATGGAACAACCGCGTTTTCATTCTCCAGCATTAGCGCATTTAGAAGCTCATTATGAAGCGCGTCCGAATGAGAAATTTAACGGGGAAGCAAGTGTAACGATTCATACAGCCGCGAATTTACGAGCTGAAGTAGAAGGCGTTGCTCGTGAAATTCGTAGACTTGTGGCAGATGAAGACTATCGTTACCGAGATATTGCAGTTCTTCTTCGTAACGGAGAAAGTTATTACGATGTAATGCGGACTCTATTTACAGATTATAATATCCCGCACTTTATCGATGAAAAACGCCCGATGTCACATCATCCGTTAGTAGAATGCATTCGTTCTGCACTCGAGATTATTAGCGGGAATTGGCGTTATGATGCAGTATTTCGCTGCGTGAAAACAGAGCTTTTATATCCATTAGACGTAAGAAAAGAAACGATGCGCGAAGAGATGGATGAGTTTGAAAACTACTGTTTAGCGTACGGTGTACAAGGGAAAAGATGGACTTCTGAAGATCCGTGGATGTATCGCCGCTATCGTTCTCTTGACGATACGGACGGGATGATTACAGACAGTGAACGTGAAATGGAAGAGAAAATAAATCGATTGCGTGACGTTGTAAGAACGCCTGTTATTCGTATGCAAAAAAGACTGAAGCGTGCGGGAACGGTTATGCAAATGTGCGAAGCTGTTTACTTATTTTTAGAAGAGCTTGACGTTCCGAAAAAATTAGAAGCATTACGTATTCGTGCAGAAGAGAGCGGAGATTTCTTATTTGCGACAGATCATGAACAAGTATGGGAAGAAGTAATGAGTCTTCTTGATACGTTCGTTGAGATGCTTGGCGAAGAAAAAATGTCACTTTCTATGTTCACAGACGTTATGTCGACAGGTCTTGAGGCGCTTCAATTCGCAAACATTCCGCCGTCATTAGACCAAGTGTTAATTGCGAATATTGATCGTTCTAGATTATCAAATGTGAAAGCAACATTCGTCATTGGAGTGAATGAAGGTGTGATTCCAGCAGCACCGATGGATGAAGGTATGCTTTCTGATGAAGAAAGAGATGTTCTTAGCGCTGCAGGTATTGAACTCGCACCAACGACGAGACAAACTTTATTAGAAGAACAGTTTGTTATGTACCAAATGGTAACGAGAGCAACTGAGAAATTATACATTTCATGCCCGCTTGCAGATGAGGAAGGAAAGACGTTACTTGCTTCTAGCTTTATTAAGAAAATAAAAAGAATGTTCCCTGATGTGAAAGATACATTTATTACGAACGACGTAAATGATTTATCACGTTCGGAACAAATTTCATATGTAGCAACACCAGAAGTAACGTTGTCATATGTTATGCAGCAACTTCAAACGTGGAAGCGATATGGATTTGAAGGCAACTTAGACTTTTGGTGGGATGTATATAATTTCTACGTTACTTCAGATGAATGGAAGCAAAAAAGTAGCCGCGTATTATCAAGCTTATTCTACCGAAATCGTGCGCAAAAGCTAAGTACAGCTGTAAGTAGAGATTTATACGGAGATAAAATAAAAGGAAGCGTTTCTCGTATGGAATTATTTAACCGTTGTGCGTACGCTCATTTTGCGCAGCACGGTTTATCGTTAAGAGAGCGTGATATTTTCAAACTTGATGCGCCAGATATCGGAGAGCTCTTCCATGCAGCGCTGAAGAGAATTGCAGATAGGCTATTACGTGAAAACCGTACTTGGGCGGATTTATCAATAAAAGAGTGTGAGCATCTTTCTGCTGTAGTAATAGAAGAGATTGCACCGTTATTACAAAGACAAATTTTATTAAGTTCAAACCGTCACTTCTATTTAAAACAAAAACTACAACAAATCATTTTCCGTACGTCAATCATTCTTCGTGAACATGCGAAGTCTAGCGGTTTCGTACCAGTTGATCTAGAAGTGCCATTTGGTATGGGCGGTACAGGATCACTTCCGCCAATGGAATTCTCCTTACCTAATGGTGTGAAGATGGAAGTAGTTGGCCGTATTGACCGTGTTGATAAGGCAGAAGATGAAAAGGGAACATTCCTACGTATTATTGACTATAAATCAAGCTCAAAAGCGTTAGACTTAACGGAAGTGTATTACGGATTAGCACTTCAAATGTTAACGTATTTAGATGTTGTTACTTCAAATGCGCATACGTGGATGAAAAAAGGCGGCACGGCATCACCAGCTGGTGTATTGTATTTCCACATTCATAACCCAATTGTGGAGGTAAAAGGTGACGCATCTGAAGCAGAAATTGAAAAAGAAATTTTAAAGAAATTCAAAATGAAAGGTCTCGTACTAGGAGATGCTGACGTTGTTCGTTTAATGGATAACAAACTTTCAACAGGAAGCTCTGATATTATTTCTGCTGGTCTGAAAAAAGACGGTAGTTTTAGTGCGCGTTCAAGTATTGCCAGTGAACAAGAGTTTAACGTCCTGCAAAAATACGTACACCATACGTTTGAAAATATCGGGAAAGACATTACAGAAGGCGTTATTGATATTGCTCCTTACAAAAAGGGGAATAAAGCGGCATGTACGTTCTGTAACTTCAAATCTGTTTGTCAGTTTGATGAATCACTTGAAGATAACCAATTCCGTACGCTAAAAGATATGAAAGATAGCGAAGCGATGGAGAAAATTAGAGAGGAGGTTGGCGGAGAATGATAGAAAATTGGCCTAAAAAACCAGAAGGTAGTCAGTGGACAGATGACCAGTGGAAAGCCGTTGTAGCGAACGGGCGTGATATTTTAGTTGCGGCTGCAGCAGGATCAGGTAAGACAGCAGTATTAGTTGAACGTATTATTAAAAAGATTATTAATGAAGCGAATCCAGTCGATGTCGACCGCCTGCTCGTTGTAACATTTACGAATGCAGCGGCGCAAGAGATGAAAAACAGAATTGGGGAAGCATTAGAAAAAGTATTAATTGATGAGCCTGGCTCTCAGCACATCCGAAAGCAGCTGAGCTTATTAAATAAAGCTTCCATTTCAACGATCCATTCATTTTGTTTACAAGTTATTAGAGGATACTATTACATGCTTGATGTTGATCCTCGTTTCCGCATTGCGAATCAAACAGAAAATGAATTGTTAAAAGAAGAAGTGTTAGATGACATATTAGAAGAAGAGTATGGGATAGAAGATAATACGATATTCTTTGAACTCGTTGATCGTTATACGAGTGACCGCAGTGACGATGATTTACAACGTATGATTTTAGCGCTTCATACAGAATCAAGAGCACATCCAAATCCGGAAAAATGGCTCGATAAATTAGTAGAAGCATATGACGTCGAAGGAAAGACAATTGAAGATTTAGTGTACGCCTCTTACTTATTAGAAGATGTGAAATTCCAGCTTGAAACAGCGGAACAGCATATTCGTAAAGCAACGGAACTCGCAATGCTTCCTGACGGTCCAGCGCCCCGTGTTGAAACCCTGCAAGCAGATTTAGTTTTACTTGGAACGTTATCATCAGCTGCTCGTGAGTCATGGACAAGCGTATATGAAGCGATGCAAAACGTATCGTGGCAAACGTTAAAGCGTATTAAGAAAAGCGATTATAACGAGGATGTTGTGAAACAAGTAGACTCTCTTCGTAATAAAGCGAAAGATGAAGTAAAGAAATTACAAGAAGAGCTATTTAGTCGCAAACCTGAAAGTTTCTTACGAGATTTTCAAGATATGCATCCTGTATTAGAAAAACTCGTACAGCTTGTAAAAGTATTTACAGAGCGTTTCCAAGCGATGAAGCGAGATAAAGGAATGGTCGATTTCACAGATTTAGAGCATTTCTGTTTACAAATTTTAAGCGAACAAAGTGAAGACGGTGAAATGAAGCCATCAGCTGTAGCGCTTCAATATCGTAATAAATTTGCTGAAGTATTAGTCGATGAATATCAAGATACGAACTTCGTACAAGAATCAATTATTAAATTCGTAACGAAAGATTCTGAGAGTGAAGGAAACTTATTCATGGTTGGTGACGTGAAGCAGTCGATTTATCGTTTCCGACTAGCAGAACCAGGATTATTCTTAGGGAAGTATAAACGTTTCACGCAAGAAGGATTAGGTGGCGGAATGAAGATTGACTTAGCGAAAAACTTCCGTAGTCGTCATGAAGTGTTAGCAGGTACAAACTTTATTTTCAAACAAATTATGGGCGAAGAAGTTGGGGAAATCGATTACGATGCTGACGCTGAATTAAAGCTAGGTGCTAGTTATCCAGAAGGTGAAGATGTAGCAGCTGAACTATTGTGCATTCAGCAAACAGAAGAAGAAGTAATAGACGGTGAAGAAGGTGCGGAAGTAGAAAAAGCACAGCTTGAAGCACGTCTTATGGCGCAGCGCATTAAAGCGATGGTTGATTCAGGTTATGAAGTGTATGATCGTAAAACGGATAGTATGCGCCCTGTACAATACCGCGACTTCGTTATTTTACTTCGCTCCATGCCGTGGGCACCGCAAATTATGGAAGAGTTAAAATTGCAAGGAATTCCAGTATACGCTGATCTTGCGACTGGTTACTTTGAAGCGACAGAAGTAAATATTATGATGAACGTATTCCGCGTTATTGATAATCCGATGCAAGATATTCCGCTTGCAGCAGTACTTCGTTCCCCAATCGTTGGATTAAATGATGAAGAACTTGCAACGCTTCGTGCTCATGGGAAGAAAGGATCGTTTTATGAAGTAATGAGCTCATTCTTAAAAGGGGCACCGCTTGAAGAAGAAAAAGAACTACATGATAAATTAGAGTGGTTCTATAACTTATTACAAGGATGGCGTGAATTTGCGCGCCAACAGTCTCTTTCTGATTTAATTTGGAAAGTGTACGGTGAGACAGGTTATTATGACTTTGTCGGTGGTTTACCAGCTGGAAAGCAAAGGCAAGCAAACTTGCGTGTACTATATGACCGCGCAAGACAATATGAAGCAACATCGTTTAGAGGACTATTCCGCTTCTTACGCTTTATTGAGCGTATTTTAGAACGCGGTGATGATATGGGTACGGCGAGAACTTTAGGTGAACAAGAAGATGTCGTTAGCATTATGACAATTCATAAAAGTAAAGGACTTGAGTTTCCAGTCGTATTTGTCGCTGGACTTGGTCGTCGCTTTAATACACAAGACTTAATGAAGCGTTTCTTACTGCATAAAGACTTCGGTTTTGGTTCGCAATTTATCGATCCTCGTAAACGAATTAAATATACGACATTATCACAACTTGCAATTAAGCGTAAAATGAAAATGGAATTAATCGCGGAAGAAATGCGCGTCTTATACGTAGCGTTAACACGTGCAAAAGAGAAGTTAATTTTAATTGGAACGGTTAAGGATGCAACTAAGGAAATGGAAAAATGGCTGGATGCGAGAGAGCATAGTGAATGGTTATTACCAGATCATATACGTGCCGGAGCGTCTTGCTACTTAGACTGGATTGCACCTTCATTATATAGGCACCGTGATAGTGAAATACTTCTTGAATTAGGACAAGGAAGTGTTCCAGATGAAATTTATGGGTATGACACTAGCTGGAAAGTAGAAGTTGTTGACGGTAACACGTTACTCGCGCCAGAACCGGTTCAAGAAGAGAAACAAGAATTGTTAGAAGCACTTCGTGAGAAAAAGGCCGTTCCCCTGCAAAGTGAACGGAAAGAAGAGGTGTACGATAGATTAATGTGGAAGTACGGATATGAGGAAGCGACATCTCATCGTGCGAAGCAATCTGTTACAGAAATAAAGAGAAATTATCAATCTGAAGAAGGTAGCGATAATGCCTTTATTAAAAAAATACGTGCACCAATTAGGACAGGTCCTCGTTTTATGGAGAAAAAGGGATTAACATATGCAGAGCGCGGAACAGCAGTACATGCCGTTATGCAGCATGTTGATTTGAAGAAGCCGATTACAGAAGAAGTGATTCGGGAGCAAATTGCTGGAATGGTAAATAAAGAATTATTAACATTCGAGCAGGCGGAAGAAATTGCGATTGAAAAAGTAATTTCATTCTTTGATAGTGACCTAGGTAAAAGGGTATTAGCGGCGAAAAGTGTTGAGCGTGAAGTACCATTTACGATGATGCTTGCAGCAGAAGAAGCGTATCAAGATTGGCAAGGGCAGAGCGGGGAATCCATTCTTGTCCAAGGGGTTATTGACTGCATGATTGAAGAGGAAGATGGTATTACTTTAATCGACTTTAAAACGGATACGATTGAAGGGAAGTTCCCAGGTGGATTTGATCAAGCGAAACCAATTTTAGAAGAGCGATATAAAGTCCAGCTTTCGTTATATGCAAAGGCACTTGAGAAAAGCTTACAACACCCTGTGAAAGAGAAATGTTTATACTTCTTTGATGGTAATCATGTTATAAAAGTTGAGGAATAGAGGGGCTTGCAAATGGTAACGGAAAAAACGTTAAGAACGTGTGAAAAAGGACATGAGTACTATAAAAGTAGCGATTGTCCAACTTGCCCAACCTGTGAGAAAGAGAGAACGCCAAAAGAAGGGTTTCTTTCCCTTCTTTCAGCGCCAGCAAGAAGGGCGCTAGAGCATCATGGAATTCATACTGTAGAAGAACTCTCAAAGTATAGCGAGAAAGAAATTTTAAAACTACATGGTATGGGACCTGCGTCGATGCCGAAGCTTAGAAAGGCTTTGGAGGAACAAGGATTATCATTTAAATAAAAAGAGTGCTATGCTCTTCTAGAAGAAATAGAAAAGAGTCCATCACGTTAGATGGACTCTTTTACTATCTACCTATAAAGAGTAATTACAGGGTAACTGTTTGATTAAGCTGTTCCAATCTGGTCTTGATCCGCCACATCAGAATCAAACGTATTTGTTGCACTAACACCGTTAAAAGTATTCACGACAAATCCAACATTGGAAGCTCCAGATCCATTATAAGCTTTCGTATTTTCTTTCGGAGAAACGTTATAAAAATCCCCTAAATTGAAAGAACCATTACTGTTTTGCACGACGAGATTTCCAACAACAGAAGGCATACCATCCACCTACTTTACTAAACTTTGTAATTACTATATGAATTATTGTGCGGAAGGTTCATCTGTAATATATTGGCGAATTTGCATAATACGAGAGTTATTAAAAACATAATCAACATTTCCAATTTGAAATCCACCAGAGTTTAAAAGTGTGCGCAATTCAACATTATTTACTTCAATAAAAGGACATTCATTTACAATGTTTAAATTTACATTTGTCGTTCGTTTTGGGATTGTGATGTGTTCATCTGTAAAGATTTCAAATGCATCTAAGCGACCTTCGTCTTTTATATAACAAGGGAATTCCCGGTGAACGGCAAGAGCTCTACTTTTTAATTCCATTTGATTGGCATCTCCAACTTGAAATACGGCAGCAATCCCTAACGAAACAATAGAAACATTTTGGACAATAGACACGTGATGTAACATAATTTCTCAGTCTCCTTAACCTGGAGTAGGAGGGACATCTGTTACTAATGGCACAAATGGACCCTCTGTAACAGTTTCAAACGGCGTATCAAGAATAGAAGATAGAATGAGGAAATTTGCATCCCCAATTAAAAAGAGTGCGGACGACGATACACCGTTCATTTTAATCTGTCCGACTTTGAACTCGCGGTTTACAACGTTAAGGTTCATACATACTTACTCCTTTCGGAAATTGCCCGGTATGTGTTGAATAAAAGAGAGGAAGGCTTTGTCGATATCATGTTTCATAGCTTGGATAATGATATCTCGTAAATAATCTGGATCTGTTGAAATCCCTTCATGTGATTGTGCTTGTGATAAATAATAAGGAAGTCTATGCTCCATCTGTTTCTTTATGTCGTCAACCATCATTTGTCGATACATTTCATCGAGCGGCGTTCTCTCTTCTTGTTCAAAATGGAGAATTCGATTATATGCTTCTTCATCTAAGTAACGATGCATTTCCTGAAGGATACCTTGGTAAAAGTCTGGGTTTGTATCTGTTTCAGGATTGACCTTCAAAGTTTCCGTGTCAACTTGAAAATCCTCAATTTGTTGTCCTTTTGTTGAAAATGGATTTAATCCAATATTTAAAGTGCCATTTAAATTTTCTACTTTTAATTGATCGAATTTATATTCCACTTTTCCTATAGAAGAGGAGGGGCGACTTTTTAATTCATTAAGCTCTTCTTGTAATTGACGAACTTGATCTTCTAAGTTAAGAATGGTCGCTTGTTGTGCTTGAAGAGCTTGTTGAAGTTGGTGTAAGTAAGTATATATATCTTGATTCATTTGTGAAACCTCCTTTTCAATAGGGAGGGTAAATATATTCCTACTATATATTTATGACAAGGATGTCTTAAGAAGAACTAGTTGATGGTTTGATAGAAATAATTTGTCCTTTTGCCTGTAATGGGCGAAGGGGTTCTGTAAATCCGCCAGTATTTGAGAATTTAGATAGGGCTTTAATACTTCCGGCAGTACCAATTTGGAATACAGAAGAGGTTGTAATGCTATCAATTTTAATACTGTTAATGATGATGCTTTGGTTTACATAAAAATTCAATACAATCGCCCCCTTTAAGTTGAACCAATTATCGCTTGATCAACGACATCTGAATCATTAACAGTCGTTGCGCTTTGATAATTGTAGACAGAAACGTTATCTCCAACGTTAAAAGAGCCGGCCCCAGCGAAAGCGCGTGAATAACTAATAGGCCTAATCGCAAATACATCTCCAATATGAAAAATACCACTTGATCCAATATTGACGATACGAATATGTCCGACCATAGCTGGCATACAAAACACCTTTCGTTTTTAAAATTTTCTTTTCTATTATTGTATGGGCGTTTTCAATAAAATGTGTGTTTTTTTGAAATAAAAGAAACACACACGTTATTGTGTGTGCGTGTCGAGTGTTTGGTTAGGGTGAACATCCGTATGTACATGCCAAATTACATTTAAGAGTTTGTCCAGTTCTTGGCTGCAGTCCACTGTTTTTTGAGAAGTCATTCCATAGCGTTCAGCAAAATAAATCATTTTTTCACGTTTTTTTTCAATCGCTTGCTCAAACATTGAAATCGGCTCCATCTCTAAATGAAATTTTTAGTATATATGTAGTACATATTATACGGAAATTCCATAAAAAAGAAATATGTTCGTTAAAAAAAGTAAAATTTCTACATTTTATGCCAAATAATAAAGGAGTAACGAATAGGGTATGAGAAGAATATTGTAAAAATTAGCGTGTATGAGAAGGTTTTTTTCTTACGGATGCGAATACAATTAAAAGGTATGAGTTTTAGGATGGAGAGTGGAAATGTTGCGTTTGGTAACGGCGAAAAAAGAAGAAAAGGTATTTGTAGGTATTGTGGATGAAGAAGAAGAAAAGGTATTGCACTTAAGAGAAGCGCAAAGGCAAAAGGGAGAAAAGGTTACAATCCCTATTACAATGTTAGAATGTATTGAAAGAGGAACCGAATGTGTTGAAAAAATGTGTGAAATTGTCAATTGGGCGAAGGAAAATGAAGGAACGGTGTATTACCCGTTAACTGAGGTGAAAATATTAGCACCAATTCCAAGGCCAAGGAAGAATATTTTGTGCGTTGGAAAAAATTATCGTGAGCATGCGATGGAAATGGGCGGCGTAGAGTCAATTCCAGAAAATATAATGATCTTTACGAAAGCACCAACGACAGTGATTGGAATGGATGAAAAAATTAATAGTCATCCCCACGCAACAAATGAATTAGACTATGAAGGGGAACTAGCTATCGTCATTGGTAAGCGAGGGAAACAAATAAAAAAAGAAAAAGCGCTTGAGCATGTTTTTGGTTATACCATTATAAATGATATAACTGCTCGCGATATTCAAAGGAAGCATAAGCAATTTTTCCTTGGAAAAAGTTTCGATACATTTTGTCCGATGGGACCGTATTTAATTCATAAATCGATGGTTAGTGCGCCAAATGCGTTACACATTGAAACGGTAGTAAATGGAGAAGTAAGACAAACTTCAAATACAAATAAAATGATTTTTTCAATAGAAGAAATCATTTCAACGATAAGTAAAGGAATGACATTAGAACCAGGAGATATTATCGCAACAGGAACCCCGGCTGGTGTTGGAAAAGGTTTCACACCACCGAAGTTTTTGCATGCCGGTGATGAAGTAGTTGTTACAGTAGAAGGAATTGGTACTTTGCGAAATGTAGTGAAGTGAAGAAAAGAGCTATCTTATTAATAAGATAGCTCTTTTCTATGGTCTTGGGTGATAGAGGTAATCGATAACGGAAAAAGTGTAAAGACCAATGACTGCAAGTGTACAAATGCCAAATAGTATAACCGTAAGTGCGCATTTTTCGCGTCCAAAACCAATGATAGTAAGAATAACAGTAGTCCAAAATGATGCTTTCAGTAGTGTGAATGTAGTGGGAGTTGAGTAGTGACTAAGCGATGTTACGGAAAGTAGGAAGCCAAAGAATGTAACTAAAAGAAAAGTTGTAGCTAAATAGTTAATATGTTTGCCGTATCTTAATAACATATCGCACCTCCTTTATGAATTTAAAATACAGAAAATTACAATTTTATTTTAGTATAAATCAATATAAAATGAAAGAGGTTGTCCCAACATGTAGGACAACCTCTCTATTATTACGATAATACAGCTTTAATTTTTTGGAATGCCCACTCTAAATCTTCTTCAGAGATTACTAGAGGTGGTGCGATACGAATTACGTTTTCGTGTGTTTCTTTACATAACAGTCCAGCTGCTTTTAGTTGTTCACAGTAAGGGCGAGCTGGCTCGTTTAATTCGATACCGATAAATAAACCTTTACCGCGAACTTCAGTAATCATTGGGTTATCGATTTCTTTTAATTGTCCAACTAATTTTTCACCTAATTGAAGAGAACGCTCTGTTAATTTTTCTTCTTCTAACACTTCAAGAGCTGCGATAGAAACAGCACATGCAAGTGGATTACCACCGAATGTAGAACCGTGAGAACCTGGCTCAAATACCCCTAAAATGTCGCGGTTTGCTGCAACGCAAGAGATTGGGAATACGCCGCCGCCAAGCGCTTTACCAAGTATGTACATGTCAGGAGTTACACCGTCCCAGTCACAAGCAAATACTTTACCAGTACGGCCTAAGCCAGTTTGGATTTCATCTGCTACGAATAAAACGTTTTCTTTTTTACATACTTCAAGAGCTTCTTTTAAGAAACCAGCTGGGGGGATGTTAATCCCTGCTTCACCTTGGATTGGCTCTAAAATGAATGCAGCTGTGTTTGGTGTAATAGCAGCTTTTAACGCTTCTAAATCACCGTAAGGAATTACAACGATGCCAGGAAGCATTGGACCGAATCCGCGCTTGTACTCTTCGTTTGAAGACATAGAAACAGCACCCATCGTACGTCCGTGGAAGTTATCTTCACAAACGATAATTTCAGCACGGTTTGCTTCTACTTTCTTCACATCATAAGCCCAGCGGCGAGCTGTTTTAATTGCAGTTTCAACAGCTTCTGCACCTGTATTCATTGGAAGTACCATTTCTTTATTAGTTAGTTTCGCAACTTTTTCGTACCAAGGACCTAATTGATCGCTATGGAAAGCACGAGAAGTTAACGTAACACGATTAGCTTGGTCAATTAAAGCGTTAATAATTTTTGGGTGACGATGACCTTGGTTTACTGCAGAATATGCACTTAATAAGTCCATATAGCGGTTTCCTTCAGGATCTTCTACCCAAACGCCTTCTGCTTTAGAAATAACGATTGGAAGTGGGTGATAGTTATTTGCACCGTATGTGTCTGTAAGTTCGATAATATCCTTAGTTTGAATCATGATTGTTCCCCCTTTTGTTATTACAAGAAGTTTGTAAATACTCTAAATATTATAGCATTTAAATGTAAAAAAGCGAAACATTTCCTGAAAATAAATGAACATGTTATCATATAGAGTGAAAAAGTGTGAAAAGAGGAGGTAAGGGATACGATGGTACATATGCATATTACAGCATGGGCGTTAGGTTTAATTTTATTCTTCGTTGCGTATTCACTTTATTCAGCAGGAAGAAAAGGGAAAGGTGTACATATGGGGCTTCGTCTTATGTACATTATCATTATTGTGACAGGTTTCATGTTGTACATGGGTATTATGAAGACTGCAACAAGTAACATGCACATGTGGTATGGTTTAAAAATGCTAGCTGGTATTTTAGTTATCGCTGGAATGGAAATGGTTCTTGTGAAAATGAGCAAGAACAAGGCAACGGGGGCATTCTGGGGATTATTTATTATCGCGCTTGTAGCGGTATTTTATCTAGGACTGAAATTACCGATTGGTTGGCAAGTATTCTAATAAAGAAAATAAAACCACCTTATAATCTCAAATGTTTGGGAGATAAGGTGGTTTTTTATTTTATGTTGCATCGATATGCAACTCTTCTCCGTTTACTTTCGTAAAACGAAACATATTTTTATTTGACGTAGCGTGACGAACGAAATGGTGCTGCAGTGTACAAATCATCTCTTCGTTATCAAATAAAAGAATATTTACTC
Source organism: Bacillus cereus group sp. Bc031 (assembly GCF_027716265.1). Classification (NCBI taxonomy): domain Bacteria; kingdom Bacillati; phylum Bacillota; class Bacilli; order Caryophanales; family Bacillaceae; genus Bacillus; species Bacillus cereus group sp. Bc031. The sequence goes on along the minus strand of NZ_JAQFUL010000003.1, from coordinate 27,754 downwards.
CTTCGCATGCTTCCTCTTTCGATAAAAAGGATAAATAATTATGACAATACATGCAATCATATAAAGAGTAATGAAGTGATTGCAATGCCTCTGTTAATAAGGCGAAGACAGAGTCAGGTAATTCCTCAAGCCATTCTGTATAGCTAAGGAGTAATTTTTTACGAATGCGTATCATTTCCCCATTTTGCAAATGGTGCTGTTCGTTGGCAATTTGTAATATATCTTGTTCATAGAAACGAGCCGGTAGCCAGTTGTTGTTATATAAAATTTCAAATCCATCTTCGGCAATATCTTCTAATAAAAATGCTTCCTCATTTTCATCATCAAAGAATACCCATTCATTGTTTATATATTCTACATTACCGACCGTATGAGCGCGAGGCTGGTTATATAAAATATGGTTACGTTGTATCATACACGATTTCTCCTTTTGAAAAGTAGTTATTCCTGTTATAGACAGTTCGTGCATTCTTTATAACTAGACACATCTACACATAGGTGGGCATACAATAAAACACGTTTTACTGAGTGAAAATGCTATTCCGTATATGGATAGTAGGTTATCGTCAAGTTTTTCATTTTGTAATCCGCACCTCTTAGGGTGGGGATTACTGCACGTTCAAGAAAAGAAATAAGATGGAAGGATGATTTATATGTGCGGGATTACAGGATGGGTGGATTATAAACGCTCATTAGAAGGAGAACGGGATGTCGTTACGAAGATGGCTGAGACGTTAGCGAAGCGTGGCCCAGATGATAATAAAGTTTGGATTAAAGGCAATGTCGCATTTGGGCATAAACGGTTAATCGTTGTTGATCCTGAAGGTGGTAAACAGCCGATGACTTGTTTAAAAGATGAAGCAAATTATGCAATTTGCTATAACGGCGAACTGTATAACACGGAAGACATTCGAAAGGAACTATTAAGAAGAGGATATACGTTCAAAGGTCACTCTGATACGGAAGTATTGTTAGCTTCTTATATCGAATGGAAAGAAGAATGTGTCGATCATTTAAACGGTATATATGCGTTTGCTGTATGGGATGAACAGAAAGAACAAGTGTTTATTGCGCGCGATCGATTAGGGGTAAAACCACTATTTTATAAATATGACAGTGGGCGATTACTATTTGGCTCAGAGTTAAAAGCGATATTGGCGCATCCAGATGTGAAGGCGGAAGTGACGTTAGAAGGATTATCTGAAATATTTGGCCTTGGACCATCTAGAACGCCTGGCCACGGCATTTATGCTGGTATAAAAGAATTACGTCCAGGTCATGCGATGACATTTTCAAAGAACGGTTTATGCATATGGAGATATTGGAATGTAGAAAGTAAAAAGCATGAAGATTCCTTTGAAGAAACAGTAGAAAAAACACGCTTTTTATTACAAGATGCGATTACAAGGCAGCTCGTTTCTGATGTACCATTATGTACTTTTTTATCAGGCGGTGTAGATTCAAGCGCTATAACAGCAATTGCTGCGAAAGAATACGAAAGATCAGGAAAAGGGCAATTACACACATATTCGATTGATTACGAAGATAATGACAAATACTTTAAAGCAAATGCGTTTCAGCCAAATTCAGATGCACCATTTATTCATTTGATGACGGAAACGTTTCAAACAATCCATCATCGCTGCGTCATTTCAAATGAACAATTAGCGCAGTATTTAACAGAAGCAGTACTCGTTCGCGATTTACCTGGTATGGCAGATATTGATTCGTCATTATTATGGTTTTGTCGTGAGATTAAACAAGATTTTGTCGTCGGTCTATCTGGGGAATGTGCAGATGAAATATTTGGTGGTTATCCGTGGTTTTATAGAGAGGATGATTTACAATCGAGTGCATTTCCGTGGATGCGCTCTACAGAAGCGCGTGAACAACTGCTAAAGAAAGAATGGAGAAATAAATTAAACTTACAACAATATGTACAACAGCGCTATGAAGAGTCCATTCAAGAAGTTCCTATTTTAGAGGGAGAAAGCCCAATTGAAGCAAAGAGACGACAATTATTTTATTTAAATATGGTATGGTTTATGACAACATTATTAGACAGAAAAGACCGTATGAGTATGGGTGCAAGCTTAGAAGTACGCGTTCCATTTGCGGATCACCGACTTGTCGAATATGCTTGGAATATTCCTTGGGAAATGAAAATGTATAAAAATCGCGAAAAAGGTCTATTACGTAAAGCGTTAGAAGGATTACTTCCAAATGACATCTTATATAGAAAGAAGAGCCCGTATCCGAAAACACATAATCCGCACTATACGAAAGCAGTAACAGTATGGCTACAAGATTTATTAACAGATAAAGGATCGATTTTACACGAACTATTTGATAAAGAACAGCTGAGCGGATTAATTGAGTCAGGCGGCAGTGCATTCCAAACGCCATGGTATGGTCAATTAATGACTGGGCCACAACTTTTAGCTCATTTAGCACAAATTCACGTTTGGTTTAAAGAATATGGAGTAAATATTAAAGAATAGGAGAAAAGCGACTTACTTTATAAGTAAGTCGCTTTTTATTAAATAAATTGTCATATAAAATTCAAAATTATATTAGAAAAAATACTTATTTAGAATAATTATCTTTACGTACTTATTATTAGTTGTTATAATTGGAAACAAATGTTTTTGAAAAAGATTCTCATTTATAAAATTGAGGTGTTATATAGATGAAAAAGAAAAAAATAGGTTTACTCGTAATGGCGTATGGAACGCCGGATTCATTAGATGAAGTAGAGGCATATTATACACATATTCGTCATGGGCGTAAGCCATCAGAAGAAGCACTCCAAGATTTAATTGGACGCTATAAAGCGATTGGTGGAATTTCACCGCTTGCAAAAATTACGAAAGAGCAAGCGCATAAATTAACAGACTCAATGAATAATATGTTTACAGAGTATGAATTTAATTGTTACTTAGGCTTAAAACATACTGCTCCGTTTATAGAAGATGCAGTAGAAGAGATGAAGCGCGATGGAATTGAGCAAGCAATTAGTATCGTATTAGCGCCGCATTATTCTACCTTTAGCATTAAGGCATATAACGAGCGTGCAATTCGTCTCTCGGAGGAAATAGGTGGTCCTGTTATTGAACCAATTGAACAATGGTATGATGAACCGAAATTTATTTCGTATTGGGCAGATCAAATAAAAGAAACATTTACAAAGATTGAAGATAAAGAGAAAGCAGTTGTAATTTTTTCTGCGCATAGTTTACCAGAGAAAATTATTGCAGCGGGTGATCCTTATGTGAAGCAATTGCAGCATACGGCGGATTTAATCGCAGCAGCTGCAAACATTCAAAATTATACAATAGGTTGGCAAAGTGCCGGAAATACACCTGATCCATGGATTGGACCGGATGTGCAAGATTTAACGAGAGATTTATTTGAAGAGCATAGATATAAATCTTTCATATATTGCCCAGTTGGTTTTGTGGCAGAGCATTTAGAAGTTTTATATGACAACGATTACGAGTGTAAAGTTGTGACGGATGAATTAAATGCTGCGTATTTTAGACCAAATATGCCGAATTCACAATCTACATTTATTGATTGTTTAGCTACAATTGTTTCCAGAAAAATGAAAGAAATAGTTGACAAAGAACTAATTTTGAATAATAATTAATTTATAATAATTTTAAATAAATAATAATTACTATGAAATAAAGAGGAGGATCCCCCTAGATGAATCCAAATAATCGCTTAACAACAAACCAAGGTGCTCCGGTCGGAGATAACCAAAATTCTCGTACAGCTGGTCGCCGTGGACCGGTATTATTAGAAGACTATCATTTAGTAGAAAAATTGGCTCACTTTGATCGTGAACGTATTCCAGAGCGTGTTGTGCACGCACGTGGTGCAGGTGCTCATGGTGTATTCGTTACGAAAAATAGCATGAAGCAATATACGAAAGCAGCATTTTTACAAAATGAAGGAACTGAAACGCCTGTATTTGTTCGTTTTTCAACGGTTATTCATGGTCAAGGTTCTCCTGAAACAGCACGTGATCCACGCGGTTTCGCTGTTAAATTTTATACAGAAGAAGGAAATTACGATATTGTAGGTAACCATTTACCAGTCTTCTTCATTCGTGATGCAATTAAATTCCCTGATATGGTGCATTCTTTAAAACCAGCACCTGATACAAATATTCAAACACCAGATCGTTACTGGGATTTCATGACGTTAAGTCCAGAATCTACACATATGATGACATGGGTATTTTCTGATTACGGTACACCAGCAAGCTATCGTGAAATGGAAGGTTTCGGTGTACATTCATTCAAATGGATTAATGCGGAAGGTAAAATCGTCTACATTAAATATCATTGGAAGCCACAGCAAGGTGTACGTAACTTAAGTGCAAAAGAAGTGCAAGAAGTACAAGGAAAAGACTTCAACCATGCAACTCGTGACTTATTCGATGCAATCGAAAAAGGAAATTACCCGAAATGGGATTTACACGTACAAGTGATGCAACTAGATGAAATGGATTCTTTAGACTTTGATCCACTGGACCCAACGAAAGTATGGCCAGAAGATCGTTTCCCATTAATGGAAGTAGGGACAATGACGTTAAATCGTAACCCGAAAAACTTCTTCGCGGAAGTAGAACAAGTAGCGTTCTCTCCAAGTGCAACTGTAAATGGTATTGAACCATCTGAAGATAAATTATTACAAGGTCGTTTATTCTCTTATCCAGATACACAGCGTTACCGCCTTGGTGCAAACTACTTACAAATTCCTGTAAACTGCCCATACGCAGCTGTTCATAATCAACAACGTGATGGTGCGATGCAAATCAATCAAAACCCATCTACAATTAACTATGAACCGAGCCGTCATGCTGAAAATCCAGTTGAAGACCCAGCTTACCGCGATTCAACTATGAAAGTAGAAGGCTATGTATCTCGTGAGAAAATTGACAAACCAAATGATTTCAAACAAGCGGGTGAACGTTACCGTTCATTCTCTAAAGAAGAGCAAGACAACTTAATTGCAAACTTAACAAATGACTTAAAAGACGTAAATGAACGTACGAAATTATTAGCTATTTGTAACTTCTTCCGTGCAGATCAACAGTACGGTATGCGTTTAGCGCAAGCATTAAACGTTGATATTACGCAATATGTAGGAAATGCTCCGAAATAAATTGGAAAAGACGACTGTTATGAAACGGTCGTCTTTTTTGTTTATGTAAAGTTACACGCGGGTATTCTTCAGTTTCGTTATGTCGGAATTTGTTGGTAAATCGATATATCGTGTCGAAACGTCGATATATTGAAATAATCGCTGATATATTTGAAAAATCGTCGATATATCCGAAGAATCGCTGATATATTTACAGGAATACTAGCTGGGGTATGCAATGCCGATAAATGCAAAAAAGAGATGCAATCTACTATCAATAGATTGCATCTCTTTTTTAGTTCACTCGCTCAGTATATTCATAAGCTTTCTCTCCATGCATTGAAATATCAAGTCCCATATGTTCCTCGTGCTCATCTACCCGGACAGGGAGGAAGAAGTTAATTGCTTTAATAATGGCGTACGTCATTATAATTGTGAATGCATATGTTGCGCCGATTGCTACAAGTTGTTTCAACAGCAGCGCGGCGTTCCCGTAAAATAATCCGTTAGCGCCATCACTGTTTATGGTGGTAGTTGCAAATAGCCCTGTCGCAATGCCGCCCCAAGTTCCGCCGATGCCGTGACATCCAAATGCATCGAGTGTATCGTCGTATCCGAATTTTGTTTTTAAGAAAAAGACCGCTCCGAAGCATAATACGCCGCCAATTGCTCCGATAAGAAGAGCTGAGAAAGGTGTAACGAACCCGCAAGCTGGTGTAATAGCGACTAGACCGGAAACAACGCCGCAAGCAGCTCCCATCGCAGTCGGTTTTGATTGGAAGAACCATTCTGAAAGCATCCAAGTTAATGCAGAGGCAGCGGCGGCTATATTTGTATTAATAAATGCAGTTAAAGCTACGTCGTTTAAAGATAATGCGCTTCCGACGTTAAAACCGAACCAGCCGAACCATAGCAGCCCAGCGCCTAACATCGTAAATGGTAAATGATGAGGAGACGAACCGTTTATGTTTTTGCGTTTTCCAAGGAAAATAGCTAATACGAGGCCAGCCACGCCAGATGTAATATGAACGACATTACCGCCAGCGAAGTCTAATGCGCCAAGTTCTCTTAGCCATCCACCAACGCCCCATACCCAATGAGCGACAGGATTGTAAACGATTGTTGTCCATAGAAGGATGAAAATAAGGAAAGCTGAAAATCGCATTCTTTCGGCAAATGCTCCTGAAATTAGAGCGGGGGTTAGAATAGCAAACATGAGTTGAAACATCATAAATAAATTGTGAGGAATAGTAGATGAGTAGTCTGGATTTGGTGCGTAGCTAACTCCGTTTAAACCGAACCAATCGAATGTGCCGATAAGTCCGTGCCAATCTGGTCCGAATGATAAAGAATAACCAATTACAATCCATTGAATCGAAACGATAGCCATTGCGCTATAACTATGCATTGTTGTACTGAGTACGTTTTTACTGCGAACCATACCTCCATAAAAAAGTGCTAATCCTGGTGTCATTAACATGACCATTACTGTCGCTACAAACATAAAAACTGTATCTCCTGTATTCATTCTCTCTCCTCCTATAATGTTAGAAAAAATAACATCAATTTGTTATGTTTCATATCATATTCGAAATAAAAAGAAAAATCAACTAAAAATTAAGAAAATTTTATGTGTAATGTTAGAAAACCTAACATGTATTAATTTGATAAGAATGAAATCAACGTATGCGATTCGTTTGGATAATTGGTATAATATTCTTACAATTAAAATACATGGGGGATGCGTGTGGGGAAAATACATACTAGGAAACTATTCATTTGTTTTTGTTTAGCTGTCGTTTTGTTTGTACCAATACATACATTTGCAGACGAAAAAAGAGAGTGGCGAGACGAAGTTATATATTCCATTATGATTGATCGTTTTAATAATGGGGAACCGAAAAATGACAAACAGTTAGAAGTTGGCAATTTAGAAGGATATCAGGGCGGAGATATAAGAGGTATTATAAAAAGAATGGATTACATAAAAAAAATGGGATTTACTACTGTTATGCTTTCGCCGCTTTTTGAAAGTGTAAAATACGATGGGTTAGACGTGCGCAATTTTCAGAAGGTAAATGAACATTTCGGAACAGAAAATGATGTGAAAGAACTTGTGCAAGAAGCTCATGCAAAAGGAATGAAAGTTGTATTTCAATTTCCGCTTGGAGAAAACGAACAACAAGTAATCGACTCGATGAAATGGTGGATCAAAGAAGTTGATTTAGATGCAAGTTATGTAATACATAGTGAAAAAAAATCGCCTGCTTTTTGGGATGATGTGCAAAAAGATATGCAAGTGATAAAGAAAGATTTTCGAGTTATGACAAAAGAAGATAGTGAATACAACGAAAAAATAGTAGATGCGTTTTCCAAAGCGGACGTATCGGTGAAACCTTTATATGATGTAAGTAAAAAAGACGGAGCAGCCGCTACATTTTTAGATAATCAAGATACAAAAAGATTTGCTCGTATTGCAAAAGAGAATATGAATTATCCACCATCTCGTTTGAAACTAGCTCTTACATATTTATTAACAACACCAGGTATTCCGAATTTTTATTACGGAACTGAAATTGCATTGGATGGAGGAGGTACGCCAGATAATAGACGATTAATGGACTTCAAATCAGATGAAAAGTTTATGCAACATATAACGAAACTCGGTGAGCTTAGACAAGCGAGGCCATCTTTACGCCGCGGTACGTTTGAGCTTCTATACGATAAAGATGGAATGAGTGTACTAAAGAGAAAGTATAAAGATGAAGTGACAGTAGTAGCGATTAATAATACGAAAGAAACACAAAAAGTTGCTTTACCTGCAAGTGCGATTGGTGAAAAACAAGAGCTAAGGGGATTGTTAGAAGATGAAATTATAAGAGAAGAAAACGGAAAATTTTATCTCGTTTTAAAGCGTGAAGAATCAAATGTGTATAAAGTTAACGGGGAAACAGGTGTGAATTGGCTATTTATTTCTTTAATCGTCGGTGTGAACGTATTGTTTATTACTTTTTTAATTGTGGTTAAAAAGAAGCGGAAATAAGGGGATATTCTCTTTTGTGTTCAATTAAAAGTGCGTGATGAGGTGAGATGTTTAAGTCTTCTTATCGTATTCGTAATTCTGTATTTTGGGGATAATAGTGACGATGGGGAATTTGTTCGGTGGGACAGGCTAAGGAGAAAACTTTCTCCCTAGTCTGTTTTTCTTTGAAGTAAGACTCTCACCTCGAAATGCAACCGAGCAAAGAAGTAAAAAAATCGATAGAAGAAACAATAATTGAAAATATACTAATTTTACATTACATTAAAGGGTGAAAAGTATTTTGTTACTCATTGAGGGCTATATTTGAGGAGGAAAAATGGAATTTTACGATTTGGGTATTACCATTAAAGAACTTAGAATGAAAAAAATATATCACAATCCGAATTATGTCATGGAATATGTTCACAAAGTCAAATTAGCAAGATTGAAAAAGGTGTGATTTATCCATCTAGCATATTGTTATATCAATTATCAGAAAGGCTTGGTATTGATCCAAATAATATATTTGCACTAACCCAAAACAAAAAATTAAAATATATAGAAAATGTAAAATGTGTAATGAAAGACTGCATAAGACAACATCAATATAAAGAGCTTTATGAAATAGTAACAAAAGAAAAAAACTTAAATAATTTTCGAATGAAAGAAGATAAACAATTTCTAATATGGCATGAAGCAATTGCTATATATCGTGTGAATAACTCAATAAAAACAGCTTTAACTCTTTTGAATAATGCATTAAAAATAACTGTAACGAATATTGATTTTTTAACAGAGAGAGAAATAGATATTATGCAGACAATGGCTATATTTCATGCAGAAAATAAAGAATATAAAGAGAGCATTAATATATTAAAAAGATGTTTAAGTAATTTTGATAAGTTAGATTTTCCTAGAGATAAAGAAATTAAATTAAAAATCATTTATAATTTAGCAAAATGTTTAAATTACACATATCAATACGAAGAAGCAAAAAAATACATTGATAAGGGTATCAAATTAGCTATTAATCTAAATACTTTATACTTATTGGGTGAACTATACTATGAAAAAGGTTCGAATTTACTAAAGCTTGAACAATCTAATAAAGAAGAAGTTGCTGATAACATGAAAACAGCTTTATTTATATTTGAATTAACAAAAAACGAAAAAAATTACAAATAATTAAAGAAGAATATTTCAAAAAACATAATTGCTAAATAACTACTTATAGTACAATAAAACCCACAGGAAAAGTTCCTGTAGGTTTTACACTTATAAACCTCTTAATATTTTTTATAAACTTGATTCTAAAATATTATTACTTAATATGAATTTTTTAATGAAAGTTTACTTAACGTACTTTCTATTTTGAAATTTGCATTCTTATTAACACTTTATACTTCTCTTCCTTCCATATTAAAATTAAGATGGTTCAAGTAAGAGGAATGCAACTTAAAGTGTTTTTTTATGAGCTTTATCATCAACTATTTAGTGTTTCTTTAAATTAGTACATAACGTAGTTTTTTTGTACCAAGCTTTGTGAATGCAATTAGATTTATCCTTTAGTGTAGTTATATTATTAGAACATCCTGTAATATTTAGAGAGAGTATAGCCAATAAAAAACATAATATTAACTTCTTCAAATAACCACTTCTAACTCTTTTATAATTAACTTTTTTCATGGAATAAGATTCCTTATTAATTTTACATTACATTGAAGGGTGGAAAATATTCTTATACTCATAAATTGTTACGCTTGAGTAGGAGAGGGATTTTGGTTTGGGATTCAATTGATAAAGAAAGTGCTTTAAGTTGAAGGGAAATGTTCTAAGGTGTCTTTTCCTTATTTTTAAAAGGACATGCTCAATTCCATGTATAAAAAAATTCTACAATGAGACCTAGTACCTAGTCTAACGACGCGGTCACCTGTAAGATATTCGCATGAATAAACACTGTTCGCTCAGCAATTTTCACTGCAAATACCTTCTTGGCCTCGTCATATTGTTTCTACCCGCTAAAAAGAAAAACATCCTCTACATAGAGGATGTTTTTCTTTTTAGCGGTAGTTAATAAATTGTACGTCAATTGGTAAATCAGCGCTACGAACTGCTGCGATAACTGCTTGTAAGTCATCACGGCTTTTCGCTGTAACACGTACTTGATCATCTTGTACTTGTGTTTTTACTTTTAATTTCATTTCTTTAATGATGTTGTTAATTTTTTTCGCGTTATCTTTATCGATACCTTGTTGAAGTGTTGCACGTTGGCGAACAGTGTTACCAGCTGCCGCTTCAACTTTTCCGTAATCTAAGTTCTTAATTGGAACGTTACGTTTTACGAGTTTAGAAATAAGAACGTCTTTTACTTGCTCTAATTTGAACTCGTCGTCAGAAGTTAAAACAAGTACTTCTTTTTCAAGTTTAATATCACTTTTACTTCCTTTAAAGTCATATCGGTTTTGGATTTCTTTTAATGCAGTGTTAATTGCGTTTGTTACTTCAGGTAATTCTACTTTCGAAACGATGTCAAAAGAACTATCTTTTGCCATAGTTAGCACCTCCAAATAAATTTCTACTCTTTTTATGTACTGTACATACTAAAGTATAGCTGAAAACGAGCTTAGACTTAAGTGTTTTCATACTTATAATGATGTAACCTCATTTTATTATAGTGAATTTTGGGCAGTTGGACAAATAAAGAGAAAATCGTGTTATAATTAACTTTTGTTTGGAATGATAAAAATATAAAAAGTTAAAAAGTTCATTTTATATATATAGAAGGGAATTAAAAAAATATGTATTTACAAATAGGATCGATTAAACAGGTAACTGTTTTACGCGAAACGGAAATTGGATATATGGTTGGAAATGAAGAAGAAGAAATTTTCCTACATAAAAATGAAGTAGCTGGAGAAATTGAAGAAGGCGATACGATTGATGTATTCTTATACCTTGACCACCAAAATCGTATTTCGGCAACAATGAAGGAGCCAATTATTACAACATATGATTGGAACTGGGTAAAGGTTGTAGAAGTTATTCCTAGTTTAGGTGTGTTTGTTGATATTGGTGTATCAAAAGATATACTAATTCCAGCTGATGAATTCCCAATTTATATGCCAGTATGGCCTGAAGTTGGAGATGAATTATATTGTACGTTAAAATTAACGAATCGTGATCGTTTAATTGCTCTTCCGGCAAGAGATAGTGATATGCAAGAAATCGTTGTAGATGCGACACCATCTATGCGTAATAAAAACGTAAACGGACGTGTGTATCGTTCACTTCAAGTTGGTTCGTTCGTATTAACAGATGAGCATTTCCGTGCATTTTTACATCATACAGAAAGAAAAGAACAAGTTCGCATCGGTCAACGTGTAACGGGACGAATTATTGATGTAAAAGATGACGGTACAATTAACATTTCACTTCTTCCTCGTAAAGAAGAAGGAATGGAAGATGATGCTGCAGTGATTTATGCATATATGGAAGAACGAGGCGGAGCAATACCGTTTTGGGATAAGAGTTATCCAGAAGACATTAAAGAACGTTTCAATATGAGTAAAGCTGCATTTAAGCGTGCACTTGGTAAGTTGATGAAAGAAGAAAAGGTTTACCAAGAAGAAGGTTGGACGTACTTTAAGAAATAAAGGAAATAAAAAGCACCACCTTATATTTTACCTATAAGGTGGTGCTTTTTTAATTCCCTTGCTCATGTACAAGAGTAAACGTATCTTTCAACTCACTATCATTTATTTTAATATTTGCTTTTTTCAATTCGTCTTGCAATAGTTTTTTACCGAATATAGGGTCAGAGATACGTTCTTCTTCTAAGTTTTTGCGAATAGAGTCTTTCACTTCATCATAGGGTTTTAATTCTTTTTTATCAGTTAATTTAATAATATGATAACCGTTTGGTGATGTAACGGGATTGCTAATTTGTCCGACCTTTAGTCTATAGGCAGCAGTTTCAAATTCAGGTGCCATTCTACCTGAATTGAAATATCCGAGGTCTCCGCCTTTTTCTTTTGATAGTAGGTCTTGCGATTCTTGTTTTGCTAGTTCTTCAAATGAAGCACCAGCATCTAATTTTTTCTTTATTTCTTTCGCTTCATTTTCGTCACTTACTAAAATATGGCTTGCTTTAATTTCTGGTTTATAGTGGTCTTTCACGTCTTTCTCTGTAATACTTTTCTTAATCGCTTTATTCATAGCAAGTTTGAACTTAATTTGATTTTTGAAATCAGCTTCATCTTTTAAACCATTGTTTTTCAATACGTTTTTAAATTGGTCTCCGTATTGATTTTTTGCTTTTTGTAATTCTTTATCTACATCATCGTCAGATACTTTATATTTTTTCGTGATAACGTCTTGCGCCATCATTTCGTACAGCATGTCTTTTCCGTAACGATCTTTCAACTGTTTTTCGAAGTCGCTCTTCGTAATGGTTGAGTCTGTTGCTGTAGCGACTGTATCTGAGTCGTTTTTTTGTCCACAAGCAGATAGCATTAATATACTTAGTAGTGCAGTAATAATGAAAATGTGTTTTCCTCTCATGCTAACACCTCATCCGAATATGTTATCGCTATTGTAGAATATAGAAGTGAACATGAAGTGAATTTTTAATGTTTTTTCCTGTGAAATGTAAAAAAAGTACATCAACAATATTGTTGATGTACGATGGAATCAAAGGTGATCGGTCTTTTTGGAATAAGCACGCTTACCTTGCTCTATATTCTTTTGTTCTTGCTCATTTTTTTGCGCGCGTTTTGCATTATTATCGCGTGCTTTTTTGTCGTTATCACTCGTATGTGGCATATGTATCAACTCCATTTCTAAACGTTGTACGTTTATCATTTCCTTTTTCGTAAAGACTATGTATAGCAGTGTATTCATGAATAATGAAGGTGGATTGGAAATGGATTTGAAGTTGAATTATACCGAACTTATAAAGAAGTTAATCGTTGTAATCGTCGCAGGTTTGTTAAATGCGATTGGAATGAATTTATTTTTAACGCCAGCGAAAGTGTATGCAAGTGGCTTTGCTGGATTGTCTCAATTGCTATCACAAATATTAGGTGATTTTTTATCTATTCACATATCAACCGGGGTATTATTTAGCTTGTTTAACATTCCAGTCGTTATTTTAGCATGGAAAAAGGTTGGAAAGGCCTTTACTTTCTTTAGTTTTCTTTGCGTTATCTTTATGACTATGTTTTTAGAAATTATTCCAGTTAGAGCAGTTTCAAACGACATCATATTAAATGCGATTTTTGGTGGGCTTATTTCAGCAATCGGGGTAGGGATTGCGTTGAAGTGGGGGGCTTCTACAGGTGGTTTAGATATAATCGCCATGATTTTATCAAAGATTAAAGACAAGCCTGTCGGTACGTATTTTTTCTTCTTTAATGCACTGATCATTATCGCTGCCGGCTATGTGTATGGATGGGAAAAAGCATTATATACTTTAGTGACTTTGTATGTGTCAACGCGAATCATCGATGCAATTCATACGCGTCATGTGAAGATTACGGCATTAATCGTTACGAAGAATGGGGCGGATGTACGAAAGGCGATTCACTCACGCTTAGTGAGGGGGATTACAACTATACCAGCAACTGGTGCTTATACGAATGAAAATAAGGAAATGTTAATGATTGTTATTACCCGTTACGAACTGTACGAATTGGAGAGGGTTATTAAACAAGTGGACCCAGGTGCATTTACAAACGTACTGCAAACAGTTGGGGTGTTCGGATTGTTTCGAAAAGATTAAAGAGGACCAAAGCTGGTCCTCTTTTTTAATGTGCATTCGTAATGTTTTGCAACTGCTCTTGCATTTCACGTAGCTGAACTTTTTCAGCAGTTGAAGAATTTGCGTAAGCGGATTGCAAAGCATTTTTTGCTCTATATACGAGATCTTGTTGCTCGACGCCGCTTGAACAAGATACAGCATTTGCAACAGCATCTCTAGCTTGTTGAAATAGTAAGTTCCCCATTTAGACCCCTCCAAAAGAAGAGTTACTTCTCGCTTTTTCTGCCTCAGCTAATGTACCTCGGTACGGGAATCTTGCATCATGCTTCATAACAGCATCGGCTCCTTGTTGGATAAAACGTTTTGATTTGTTCTTTTTACCCATTCGAAAAACCCCCTTTATTTAGCTGAAAACAATCGACGCGCTGACTTGTGCGTCTAATGATAGTATGAGCGTTTGGCGAGAAACTATAAGCAGGGAATTTTTAGATTACAACCCAAGAACCTCTTCTAAATATAGTGCAATACCATCTTCTTCGTTCGTTAGCGTCGTATGGTTTGCGAGTGATTTTAATTCAGGGATGGCATTTCCCATTGCGATGCCGTGACCAGCAAATTCAATCATTTCAAAGTCGTTATCTTCATCACCGAAAGCGATGATTCGCTCTTGTGGAATGTTATAATGACTAGAAATTTTTTGTAGTCCAACAGCTTTATTTAATCCGCTTTTTACAATTTCAATAATCGGCCAAGGTGCGCCCCACTTTCTATGGTCGATTACCTCAGCGTGCATATCAGTTAAATGTTGACGAATTGCACTGGAATGCTCGTCATGTGCGTCAATTAATAAGCAAGTTGGATGATCATTTAAAATATTTAATAAGTCTCCTGTAAAAATGTTTGGAGAACCGAATTCGAAAATATGTTTTTTATCTTCATCAATTTCACGTACATACACATCGTCCATTACTTCAGCGTATATGTTTTTTACGCCAAAATCAAAGCAAGCCCGGACAATTTCTTGCGCTGTTGCTAGCTCAAGAGGAGAGTGATGTGTGCCCCACTTTGAATCAAGAGGGTGATGTACGTAAGCGCCATTAAAGTTTACGATTGGTGTATTTAGACCAAGTTCTTTATAGTAATCATAACTAGCGCGGAATGGACGTCCTGTTGAGATAACAACAATATGTCCTTGTTCCTTTGCTTTTGCAATTGTATGTTTCGTTCGAGTGGAAATTATTTTGTTGTCTGTTAATAAAGTGCCGTCTAAGTCTAGTGCGATTAAATGTTGTTTGTTCATAATTTCACCTCTTATAATATTTTTTTGTTTTTATCTGTATTTCCGTTTTTTAATCTGCAGAAATAAGAGGTTAGACTGGGTGAGACCACCAAAGATGGAAAGTTCACTATATATCCATCTTACGTCGCAAAGTGCTGCGGTGTCTACTATTTCTCGTTGGAAATTAAGAAAAGTCAACATCTTTTTAGAAAGTTCAAACAATGTTTCTTTCATTATGGACAAATTGTGAAAAGGGTTACATTGATCGTATGGTGAGGCTTATAATGAACATGTAATCTTCTCGTATATGTTTGACTCTCCTTTGAAACTGGCCTATAGTAGGTTGGTTTCTTTTTTTTCTACAAATAGGAAAGAAATCCCTGCTTTAAGCTTGTGTCATTCATGTATATGTACAAGAACGAAATGTAGTACCTGTTTCCTAAACATGACAGAAAAGCTTTCTTTTAAAATGGATATACTAATGAGGCAAAGACGTCATGGAAGGAGAATGGAAATGGGACAAAATCGCAGGTTTCGTTCTGGACAAAAAGCGCCGAATGATGGCATTTACGTAGAAATTGGTGAAACGGGAAGTATGGTAAAAGACCCGCAAATGGTGAAACTAACTGCTGGTGAAAAGTTTCCAGATAACACAAATCATAACCGCCAGTGGACATATAAAAGAAAACCGTAACAGAAGCCGCAATCATTATTGCGGCTTTTTTGTCGTTACACATTTTAATTTCATTTACTGTATATTTTTCAGTTGTATCATGCATGCTCCTTTTTTCTTTTTCAAATAATAAGTTTGAAAATACATAAGCAAAATTATTGTATAAAAAAGTCAGTTGGCGTATAATCAAATCAAAGGTCAAAGAAAGTCAAACATTTGGAGGACTGTAAAGATGGACTTAAATCAAATGACAACAAAAACACAAGAGGCGATTATGAGTGCCCAATCTTTAGCGGTATCTCATCACCATCAAGAAGTAGATACTGTTCATCTCTTGTTTACATTATTAGAAGAGCAAGATGGGTTAGCAGTACGTATTTTTCAAAAAATGAACGTCGATATAGAAGCATTAAAACAAGGCGCCGAAAATTTAATTAAGAAAAAGCCTTCCGTAACGGGGAGCGGTGCAGAAGCAGGTAAATTATATATAACAGGTGCTCTGCAACAACTACTTGTAAGAGCAGGAAAAGAAGCAGAGAAATTGCAAGATGATTACATTTCAGTGGAACATGTATTACTTGCTTTTACTGAAGAAAAAGGCGATATAAACCAATTATTTACAAGATTTCATATTACGAAAGATAACTTATTACAGTCTTTAATGACAGTTCGGGGGAATCAAAGAGTGACTAGTCAAAATCCAGAAGCAACTTATGAAGCGTTAGAAAAATATGGTCGTGATTTAGTAGCGGAAGTAAGAGCGGGGAAAATTGACCCTGTTATCGGCCGCGATAGTGAAATTCGCCGCGTAATCCGCATTCTTTCACGTAAAACGAAAAACAACCCAGTTTTAATTGGTGAACCAGGTGTTGGTAAAACAGCAATCGTTGAAGGGTTAGCACAGCGTATTGTGAAAAAAGATGTACCAGAAGGCTTAAAAGATAGAACAATCTTTGCATTAGATATGAGTGCGCTTGTAGCTGGAGCGAAATTCCGCGGTGAATTTGAAGAGCGTCTCCAAGCTGTATTAAATGAAATTAAAAAGAGTGAAGGACGCATTTTATTATTCATTGATGAACTTCACACAATCGTCGGCGCTGGTAAAACAGAAGGTGCAATGGATGCAGGAAATATGTTAAAACCGATGCTTGCGCGTGGTGAACTGCATTGTATCGGGGCGACGACGTTAGATGAATATCGTAAATATATTGAGAAAGATCCAGCGCTAGAAAGACGTTTCCAACAAGTATTAGCAGAAGAACCAACTGTTGAAGATACAATTTCCATTTTACGTGGTTTAAAAGAGCGCTTTGAAATTTATCATGGTGTAAATATTCATGACCGCGCAATTGTAGCAGCATCAGTTTTATCAGATCGATATATTTCGGATCGTTTCTTACCGGATAAAGCAATTGATCTTGTTGACGAAGCGTGCGCAACAATTCGTACAGAAATTGATTCTATGCCAACAGAATTAGATGAAGTAACGCGTCGCATTATGCAGCTGGAAATTGAAGAAGCAGCTCTTGGAAAAGAGAAAGACTTTGGTAGCCAAGAACGTCTAAAAACATTGCAACGTGAATTATCGGATTTAAAAGAAGTGGCAAGTGGCATGAGAGCCAAATGGGAGAAAGAAAAAGAAGATATTCACAAAGTTCGTGACTTACGTGAACATTTAGAGCGTCTGCGCCGTGAATTAGAAGAAGCAGAAGGTAATTACGACTTAAATAGAGCAGCGGAACTTCGCCACGGAAAAATTCCTGCAATTGAAAAAGAGTTAAAAGAAGCAGAAGAAATGGGCGCGAATAATAAACAAGAAAATCGTTTATTACGTGAGGAAGTAAGTGAAGAAGAGATTGCTGATATTGTTTCACGCTGGACTGGTATTCCTGTCGCAAAACTCGTTGAAGGTGAACGTGAGAAATTATTACGATTAGAGCAAATTTTATCAGAGCGTGTTATCGGACAAGAAGAAGCGGTAAGCCTAGTATCAGACGCAGTTCTTCGTGCTCGTGCTGGTATTAAAGACCCGAACCGTCCAATTGGTTCCTTCATCTTCTTAGGACCGACTGGTGTTGGTAAAACAGAACTTGCAAAAACGTTAGCGCAGTCTTTATTTGATAGTGAAGAGCAAATGATTCGTATTGATATGTCTGAGTACATGGAGAAACACGCTGTGTCACGCTTAATTGGTGCACCTCCTGGATATGTTGGATATGAAGAGGGCGGTCAATTAACAGAAGCAGTAAGACGTAAACCGTATTCTGTTATTTTGTTAGATGAAATCGAAAAAGCACATCCAGAAGTATTCAATATTTTATTACAAATGTTAGATGACGGACGCGTTACAGATTCGCAAGGACGTACAGTAGACTTTAAAAACACAGTTATTATTATGACGTCAAATATTGGATCTGCTCATTTATTAGATGGATTAGAAGAAGATGGCTCAATTAAAGAGGAATCAAGAGAACTTGTCATGGGGCAATTAAGAGGACATTTCCGACCAGAGTTTTTAAATCGTGTCGACGAAATTATTTTATTCAAACCTCTTACAACGAATGAAATTAAAGGTATTGTTGATAAAATTGTAAAAGAATTACAAGGCCGTTTAGCTGACCGTCATATTACGGTACAATTAACAGACGCAGCGAAAGAGTTTGTTGTCGAAGCTGGCTTCGATCCGATGTACGGAGCTCGTCCATTAAAACGATATGTACAGCGTCAAGTTGAGACGAAATTAGCGAGAGAATTAATTGCAGGAACGATTACTGACAATAGTCATGTAGTTGTTGATGTAGAAAATAACGAATTAGTCGTTCATGTGAAGTAAAACAAAAAAGAGTTCGGATAAAATCCGGACTCTTTTTTTAGTGTTGTTCTACTGGCTCGTTTGGAATTGCAGCTGCAATTGCTAGTACGAATACCGCAAGAACAACTGAGAAAATAGACGCTTGGTTAAAATCGTATGTACCGCCAGTTATAGAGCCGATTACGTAGCTCATCATATGTACAAGCAAGAACGACCAAATTAATGCCCAAATGAAACGCATATTTTACACCTCTATTCGTTCAATCTGTCCTTATTGTAACACAATTGAAAAATGAATATAGAAAAATATTTGTAGATTTTTCAACGCAAATTTGCATTCCGTTCATACATTATAAAAGAGTACTTTTATACGTTTAGAAAATAAGGCGGGGGAAAAATGAGTATTACGGAACGTTTTTTTTACTTAGAAAAAGAACCATGTGTCATTTATTTACCGGAGAAGCCAAATGGATTTTCTGTCATGCTTCTAGGTGATTACAACTACTTTATTGAGAATGGTACAAGTTTATGGACACAGCATGCGGGTAGATCTTATTTTTTACATGGCCTTATTGAGGAAGGCTATACGGTCTTTTCTTCTAATTTATACGGAAGACATTGGGGAAACGATCAATCTGTTCGTCTAGCAAAACGCCTATATGACGTTGTTCTGAGAAAAGAGACATTGAATGCGAAAATGCACATTATGGCAGATGGTATGGGGGCACTTGTAGCACTTGAAATGATGAACAAATACCCTGAATGTATACGTTCTGTCATTATGTTAAATCCGTGTTTAGATTTACCAGAATATGTGGAGTTTGAGAAAGAGCATAAATTTTTTTACAAGAGACTCTTGAAGGAATTAAGTTTAGCGTATGATGCTAAAGAAGAAGAATTAGAATCGAAAATAAATAAGAAATCATTTACGCTTCTTCCGTCTTGTGTACCTGTTAAAATTTTTGTATCAACACAAGAAAAAAGAGGAAGAAAACAGTTGCTACGTAAATACGAGAAAATGAGGCAATTGAACCAATGCGATACTTCTGTCTTATTCCATCTGCAAGATGTGAAATATAAAATGGTTAGGCAAACGACTGATTTCTTTAAAAAATATGAAGAAGAATTGTGAAGCTCCCATATACATAAATGAGGAGCTATTTGTTTCAAGGAGAAAGGGTGGGTGGTATGGAACGCGTGCTAATTATAGGTGCACTTACGTTTGTAGGTTATCACCTTGTGAATAAAATGATTGCAGAAGAAGTAGAAGTATATGGTCTTGATTTTGATGAATTCGATAGTATGACAAAAATTAATGAAGAGAAGTTATTGTTAATTGGGCGAAATGCGTTATTTACGTATTATTCGATAAGAGATGAAGACGGATGGAGATCCGTAGAGGAAGAGAAATTTGATGCCGTTTACTTTTGTCTGTATGAGCCTAACCAACAAAGTGGCTTTCGAAATGAAAGAGTTATATTACAGTATTTAAAGCGAATGATAAGACTGTGTGAAGAACATAAAGTGAAGTTAAATCTAATTTCTTCTATTGAAGTAGGAAACGTAGATGAGTCCGAAAATAAACGTCTATTTGCGAAAGTGGAAGAAGGATTGAAAAAAGGAGAGGTACAATATAGTGTATTTCGAGTTCCTACATTATATGGGCCATGGCAACCATCTTTTATGATGTATCATCAGCTCATGTTATCAGAACTGGGTGAGAAAGAGTACCATTATACAAGTGAGGAAAACGCCAGTGATCTACTGTACGTTGAAGATGTATGTGAATACTTATGGGAAAATGGCATGAACGAGGAATATCTCGGTATATATAATTTACTTAGTGGTAAAAAATCATTATGGAAAAAAGGTATGAACCTTTTACGTACAGAGGATAAAGTGAAAAAAGAGAATCTGGAAGAAAGAGATGGAACAGTAGAGGTTATTTCGATAAAAAGAAATACTCCGTTAGAATACGGTTTAAATAAACAATTGGCACATATGAAAAAATATAAAGAGTTATACGAAGGATAGAGAGCGTGTTACACTATGTATGTGAAAGTTTTAATGGAGAGGAAGAACATAATATGAATGAGAAAAGCATGCAATTTTTACAAATCGCAATGAAGCATTTACCAGAAGCAAAGGCCATTTTAGATGATAATGGAATTGCGCTTGATATGGAGAAAGCTCAACCAGTATTAGAGTTATTGATGAAAGTTATGAACGAAGCATATGAGCTTGGGAAAGCAGATCAAGAATAAAAAGCATAAAAAGAATAAAAAGCATCTTTTGAGATGGAAGAGAGGCCCGAACCGTGGATAGAAGCGGTCAGGGCCTTTTTATATTTCGAAAGAACAGGTAAAGGTATGTTTCCGTTTCTTTTCATAAACAATAAGGTGAATAATGCGTTCGCTTTATGTTTTAGCAGAAATATATTCTAGACAAAAATACATTTATGTTTTAAAATTAGTACCAAGTCATAATAATTGATATAAAACGGAGGGCTGCGATGTGAACGTGGGCATTTTAGGGATCGGAAGATATGTGCCGGAAAAAGTAGTCACAAATCACGATTTAGAGAAAATAATGGATACATCCGATGAATGGATTCGTACGAGAACAGGTATTGCGGAAAGACGCATTGCCGATGATACAATAGATACTTCATATATGGCCGTAGAGGCTTCTAAAAAAGCACTTGAAGATGCAGGGATTAGCGGAGAGGATATCGATCTTATTTTAGTAGCAACAGTAACGCCAGATCGTGCTTTTCCAGCAGTAGCTTGTGTTATTCAAGAAGCGATTGGCGCAAAACATGCAGCTGCAATGGATTTAAGTGCAGCATGTGCTGGTTTTATGTACGGAATGATTACAGCGCAGCAATTTATTCAAACGGGAACTTATAAAAATATACTAGTAGTTGGTAGTGATAAACTATCTAAAATTGTAGATTGGAACGATCGAAATACAGCAGTACTATTTGGAGACGGAGCCGGTGCGATCGTAATGGGAGCTGTTTCAGAAGGTAAAGGCGTTCTATCTTTCGAATTAGGAGCGGACGGAAGTGGCGGTAAGCATCTTTATCAAGATGAGTATGTTATGATGAATGGCAGAGAAGTCTTTAAATTTGCTGTTCGTCAACTTGGGGATTCTTGTCTTCGCGTTCTAGATAAAGCTGGTCTTACGAAAGAAGATGTGGATTTCTTAGTACCGCATCAAGCGAATATTCGTATTATGGAATCTGCAAGAGAGAGATTAAATTTACCACAAGAAAAAATGAGTATGACAATTGAGAAGTTCGGTAATACATCAGCTTCTTCCATTCCGATTGCAATGGTAGAGGAATTGCAAAACGGACGTATTCAAGATGGTGATTTAATTATACTTGTTGGTTTTGGTGGCGGATTAACATGGGGAGCAGTCGCTCTTCGTTGGGGTAAATAAGGACTGAGAGAAAAAAAGGAGTGTATTTTGTATGGAAAAAAAGAGGGTCGTAATTACAGGATTAGGAGCTGTTACACCGGTCGGTACAGATGTTGAAACAGCGTGGGAAAACATTAAAAAAGGTGTATCTGGAATCGGACGACTTACAAGAATTGATCCGGAACTATTTCCAGCAAAAGTAGCAGCAGAAATTAACGATTTTGAAGTCGAGAAATATATTGATAAAAAAGAAGCGCGTCGTATGGATCGCTTTACACAATATGCAGTAGCAGCAGCGAAAATGGCAGTTGCAGATGCAAAGCTTGAGATTACAGAAGAAAATGGACCTCGAATTGGTGTATGGATTGGTTCTGGTATTGGTGGTATGGAAACATACGAAGAACAATTTAAGATTTTTACTGAGAAAGGCCCGCGCCGCGTGAGCCCATTCTTCGTACCGATGATGATTCCAGATATGGCAGCAGGCCAAGTATCAATCGCAACAGGAGCAAAAGGAATTAACACTTGTTCTGTAACGGCTTGTGCATCTGGTGCAAACTCAATTGGTGATGCGTTTAAAGCAATTCAGCGTGGTGATGCTGATGCAATGATTACGGGCGGGGCAGAGGCGCCGTTAACAAGTATGGCATTCGCAGGATTTAGCTCAGCGAAAGCATTAACATTCAATGAAGATCCAGCAACAGCTTGCCGTCCATTCGATAAAAACCGTAGTGGTTTCGTAATGGGTGAAGGTTCAGGTATTTTAATTCTTGAAGAATTAGAGCACGCATTAGCTCGTGGTGCTCACATTTATGCGGAAATCGCTGGTTACGGTGCAACTGGTGATGCATTCCATATTACAATGCCAGCTCCTGGCGGTGAAGGCGGCGTGCGCGCAATGCGTCAAGCTTTAGCGGATGCAGGTCTACAGCCAGAAGATATTGATTACATTAATGCGCATGGTACAAGTACGGATGCGAATGAAAAGTATGAAACGATGGCAATTAAAGAAACGTTCGGAGAGCATGCGTATAAAGTAGCAATCAGCTCAACGAAATCAATGACAGGTCACTTATTAGGAGCAGCTGGTGCTGTTGAAGCGATCTTCTCTATTAAATCAATTACAGACGGAGTAATTCCTCCAACAATTAACTATGAGACACCAGATCCAGAATGTGACTTAGATTACGTACCGAATAATGCGAGACATCAAGAAGTAAACGCGGTGTTAAGTAATTCATTAGGATTCGGTGGTCATAACGCAGTATTAGTATTTAAAGCGTATAAATAATAGATGAGATAAGGAGTTTTTTCGCGATATATTGCGAAAAAACTCCTTATTTATTTTTACGTCTTTTTCTCTTTTTGCATATACATAAGAAAAAGGAGGGATAAAGATGGGGGTTGTTGAAACTGCTGAGTGGTTACATCTATATTATGGACGGCCAGAAAAGCTGTGTGAGAAGTTTACGAAGTATATCCCGCTGCCAAAAGAAAGGTTGTATCGCTTTTTAATTTCTAAAGGTATGTATCGCCCTGTTATGCGAGGAGAACGAGAAATTAAAGAGTTAGAGAAAAAGGAAGTTTGGAAAGAGTTACGTGCAGAGTATGAGAAACTGAAAAATTGGTTAAAAGGTCCAGATGTCCCTGTCTTTATTCTATTATCAGATTCCTATAATCGAACTGTACAAGAAGAGTATAACGGCAGGGCTGGATTATCTATGCGTCACGTTATTTTCTTATTCGTATGTGGACGGAATTCGGTGGAAGAATTAAAAGTGCTATTGGCGCATGAATATCATCATATATGCAGGTTGCATCAAATTGAGACGAAAGAAACGGAATATACATTACTTGATACGATGATTATGGAAGGGTTAGCTGAGCAAGCGGTAACGGAAAGATATTCAGAAAAAAACAATGCACCGTGGACGACGTATCTTTCAAAAGAAGAGGCTATATATTATTGGAAAAACGTTGTATATGAAAGAATAAGTATAAAGCGAGGAACAAGGGAGCACGACATCTTATTAAATGGATTTCACTCTTATCCGAAGATGCTTGGCTATGCGCTTGGATTTCATATTGTCAAAGATTGTGTAACTTTGGAAGGAGAAGATACACTTTCTTTATTACCTATAGATGCAAAAGAAATATTGAATAAAGCAAAAACATTTCATATATAAAAAAACAGGAGCTCTCTTTCCTGTTTTTTTAGTATTAATAGAAGAAAAAATAATAATTAGAATATATTTCCTTAGGTGGAATAAAGTAAAGAAAAATTGAACATAATGATGGATACAAACAGTAGTGAAGTGAGGGGTAGTGAATGTTATATCTACATGATGTATGGGTAAATTGGTTTGAAGGTGAAGAAAATGGGTATAACGTTTGTCATTTTTACGAATGGCGGAAAGATGATACGATTGAGCTATTAGATCAAGTGCCATTATTAAAAGTAGATTCCACATTATATCATTACATCGAGAACGAATTGTTAGAGCTTCCGCAAAAAATGTTGGAAGACGTACATCATAAGGCTTATATTCGTAAAAATCATGAACGTTTGCAGCAAGAGTATTGCTTTGTAGTTACAGATGGAAAAGGAATTATTGCAATCGATACAATTGGTTACAATGTGCCAATTCGAAAGAGCAGACTTATACCGCGCCAAGAGCAGATGGTATATGAGATGGTAGAAAACGTACAAGCAGAAAAGTATGAGTTCCAAGTAGAAGAAATGGAAAAAGAACATCATATTTTATCACCATCACCTTTCATTATGAATGGCTTAACTCGTAAAGAAAGACAGCTTAAACAATTATTATTTATGGCGTTAGATCAATTACATACAACGAAAAACACAGCAGAAATTCGCTATTGGTTCACAGAGTGGGATCCATCAGCATACGGAATGGTTCAACATATGGAATTTGAAGATATTTGGGCTAAGCTGTATGATGAAGCGAAAGCAGGTTGGTCTGAGAAGCACGAACAATTATGCGAGCGTCTCGTAAAAGGACAGCCATTTTTTGAAAAGTTATGGGAAATGGAAAACGAGCAAAAGGTAAATTAAAAAACCGCCGATTGGCGTTTTTTTTTATTTGTTGTAGTCTAGCTCCAGCGGCAAGAATGTTCGGTGGCTTCGCGCCTTCCTGCGAGGCAAAAAACGCCTCTACGTCAGGAGCTCCATCCCCCTCACATTCTAAGCGAGCCGCTTCTGCTTTATATGAAATCCAGCTCCAGCGGCAAGCTCTTCGTGTCTAAGAACCTTCCGCATAAGAAGGCAAAAAGCGCCTTTTATGCGAAAGAACCTTAGCCAGTCAGAGCTGAACGAGCCGCCTCCGCTTTATATGTAATCTAGCTCCGGCTCCTAACCCTTCGCGTCTAAGAACCTTCCCCACAAGAAGGTAAAAAGCACCTTCTGTGGGAAAGAACCTTAGCCGTCAGGGCTAAGCAGTCGCCTCCGCTTTATATGTTACCTACGTTTTCTGCTTAGTCCCATTGCGTTTTCTACTTTGCGTAGTTGTTTGAATGCGACGCGGTTTGCTTTTTCGGCACCTTTGTCTAGAATTTCGTCTAGTTCTGGTGAGTTGATTAGTTCGTTATATTTGTCTTGGATTGGACGAATTGCCTCTACGACTACTTGCGCTAAGTCGCCTTTGAAGTCGCCATATCCTTTTCCTTCGTACATTGCTTCAATTTCTTCAACTGTTTTTCCAGAGAATGAAGAGTAGATTGTTAATAAGTTAGAGATGCCAGGTTTGTTTTCTTTATCAAATTTCACGATACCTTCAGAATCAGTTACAGCACTTTTAATTTTCTTTTCAATTGTTTTTGGTTCATCAAGCATGCTGATCATTGATTTTGGATTCGGATCAGATTTACTCATTTTTTTCGTAGGCTCTGTTAGTGACATAACGCGAGCTCCTACTTTTGGAATGCGAATTTCAGGAATTGTGAATACTTCACGGAAGCGTTTGTTGAAACGCTCTGCTAGGTCACGTGTTAATTCCATATGTTGCTTTTGGTCATCACCAACAGGCACGATTTCAGTGTTGTAAAGTAAAATATCAGCAGCCATTAATGGTGGATACGTTAGTAATCCAGCTGGTACTGAATCTCTACCTGACGCTTTATCTTTATATTGCGTCATACGCTCTAATTCTCCAACGTAAGCAACTGATTGCATAATCCATCCTAGTTGAGCGTGTGCCGGTACTTCTGATTGTACAAATAACGTAGCTTTTTCAGGATCGATACCGCATGCTACATAAAGTGCAGCAAGACTGCGGATGTTTTTACGAAGCCCGACGGGATCTTGAGGCACTGTAATCGCATGTTGATTTACAATACAGAAATAACAGTCGTGTTCGTTTTGAAGCTCTGTAAATTGCTTCATAGCCCCTAAATAGTTTCCAAGTGTAATCGTTCCACTCGGCTGAATACCAGAAAAGATAACTGACATAAGTAATTCCTCCTAAATTTGAATGCGTGATAGGGAAGAGAAGGCAAACAAAAAAGCCCATTCATCCCAAAAAACTATAGGGACGAATGGACCGCGGTACCACCCTAATTATTTCACTACTGTGAAATCTCTCTAATCCATAATAACGTTTGGATATAACGCCAAAGCCTACTACTTTCGGTTCGGTTTGGAGCTCAAAAGCCCATTCCATACTGTACAATTACTTGTTCACACCAGCCACAAGCTCTCTGAAATTGCCTCAATATGTACTCTTCTTTATCATCGCATACATATAAATTTATTTATTGTTACTTGAGCTCTTTTATGAAAGAACTAAAGTTTTATAACAAAATGTTTTGCAGATTATTATATCATATGGGATAGTGTTTGCAAACTACATCAAAATAGTAAAGCTAATGAAGGTCGAGAACAACCCAAGAACGATACCGGTAATGCAAATTGGATACGTCCATTTGAATGAATATGTTTTATAAATACGTTCTTTCTTATCGACAGGTTCCTCTACTTCTTCAATTAAAGAGTCGATTTTTTTGTTCGTACAAAATACTCTTTGGAAGGCGTAAATTGTTACATTAAAAAATCCATTTTGAAATATGAATAAAAAACCGCCTATAAGAATAAAAAATAGTGCGATATAGAACGAGATGTTGACAAAATTCAACAAAAACTGCGATGAAACAAGGAATGCGCCAATACTAGAAGCAATTATCGCTATGAAAATTAGTATACAAGTATGAAAAAAAAATTTATTCAAAATGTTCCCCTCCGTCAAAATATTACTAGAATTATTATACTATAAAAGCTATAATATGTACTAGAACTAATTTTTTGAAAATTATACGCAATTAAAGGTCTGATTGCAAGATGATGGTAGCAATGTTAACGTATCCCTTTACAAAAAAATAAAAAAATAAACATTTTATTAAAAATTTTAACAAAAAAACAAAAAACTATATTCACAATTGTTATATTATATGTATAATGAAAATTGTAGAAACTTGGAGATTATTCTTTCAATTCTACTTTTTTACAAGTGAGGGTACAGGAAGTGCAATTAGGGGAGGCAACACATGCCCATCAACTTAAGAATTTTCACTACCCCCAAGTGACAAAAAACGTTATTCTTTCTAAAAAGCTAGCT